>JBDTCS010000001.1:0-15397 GCA_039923455.1 Kapaibacterium sp. (SeqCode)
GAAGGATGTCGTGCTGATCGGCCGCGAACAACTGCCGATCAGTGCGAACCTCTCCATTCCACGCAACTACTACGCAAAGGTAGGTGAGGATATTATCGTAAAGCAAGAATTGAATTCTGATCTTACCGGCACGGTAACACCAATTCGAAAGCTCATCGAAGAGTTACACTTTGATCCGAATGTGCTCCGATTGACGGGAGTATCCGCGGGCAGTTTGATCGCGGATCCGGCATGGAGTATTTCGCAAACGCCGCTTGTCGCGGGTGTCGTGCGAGTAACAATTCAATCGTCAACGCTTGCGCTAACAAAACCAGGTGAGTTGCTTCGCATTGGATATCATGTGCTCGAAACCGATAAGACCGGTGACACCTCAGCGTTTCCGCAGATTATTGTCAGCATGGGTTCGAACCCGCTCGAACCACTTGTCTCGACTTCCACCGGAAGATTCGAAGTTGTCGATCTCTGCGGACCAACGCACTTGACGACGACGACCATTGCGTCATTCATCGAACAGAATTCTCCGAATCCATTCGGCACCGCGAGTCTTGGAGCGGTTACCCAGATTCGTTACACCGTTGGACCGAGTGTGAATGGAGAGCCTACAACAGTCTCCATCACACTATTCGATCAACTCGGCAACAAAGTGCAGACCTTGGTCAATCAAGTTCAATCCCCGGGTGATTACCAAGTGCATATCACATCCAGCACATTGCAAAGTGGCTTTTATAGTTACGTGTTCACTGCCGGAGGCACGTGCTCTGTTCGCCACCTTGTTGTGTTGAAGTAGACTCTAAGCCAAGAAACCGATCACTCGTTGTCGAAGTTGAATTAATATGCAGAAGGTGAATATTATTCTCGGGACAGTTCCTATTAATGCGTAAGTCGACGTTCAACAGAATCTTTAGAATCAGGTTTTCTCTCGTAGTACAACTCTTTATCGTTGTGCTCCTGGTCGTAGCATCACAGCAATCGGTTCGGGCGCAGCCGATGAATTCCTCCGAGATCGCAGCCAAATTCCGACTCGCGGAAGTCTTCGAGGAGAATCGTGATCTGACAAATGCCGTTCGCGTTTATGAAGAGATCTTTCACGAGCAACCACGCAATCGTGAAGTGATCGATGCTTTGATTCGTTGCTACGGCTACCTGAAGCGTTTTAGCGACGCAGAAAAATTGCTCTTGGCCGAAATCAACACCAATGGCTCCGACGATTTCGATCTCTATCTCATGCTCGGCAAAACAGAAGCGCGTCTTATGAAAAAGAGCGCCTCCATGGAGGCTTTTACGCATGCAGAAAAAATGCTCAAGGGTTCGGACTGTATGGCAATGCTGCCGATCGCGAGTGCGCTTGCCGATGTATCCTACAACGATGAAGCATTGGAACTTCTGAATCGCAATAAAGGCGCGAATGATTTTATCTGCGCCGGACAGATCGCGAGCCTCTATTTGCGAATGGGTAAATATGGCGAGGCAACGAAGCAATATCTCGTGCTCCTGAATATTGGTGAAGCCAATCTCGGTATGGTCGAGCAACGTCTTGCGCAATTCACTGTCGATTCGATGGCACGTTCACTCACGCTCGATGCACTTCGATCCGAACTCGAAAAGCAAAAGCCTTCGAGCGCGGCCTTGCAATTGCTTGCTTGGATGTATGCAGAGCAACACGATTATAAGAACGCCTATGATATTGTTGTTCGCATCGACGATCTGAATGGCAGCACGCACGAAGGCTCGCAGGGCTACGAGTTACTCCAGTTCGCAGAGCGCGCACGTGCTGAAGGCGCACTCGATGTTGCCGTGAAAGCGTACGATGAAGCAATCAAGCGTGTGAAGGCGCACGGTGGTGGCCGTAACAATGGTGGGCAACCCGACTATTTTCTCGCCCAAGCTGAGCTCGGTTCGCTTCGCACAACCGAAGCGTACTTGGCTTCCCGGCCCGAGCACACAAAAGATGAAGCACGCGCACTCGTTGAGCGATATGAGAAGTATGCTTCGAGCCCGAGCTACGGCGAGTTTGTACTTGACGCTTACCTTCGTGCCGCGAATCTCAGCTTCCATGATCTCTTCGACTTGGAGCGTGCAACAAAAGATTATCAAGCCGTCGTCGAGCGTGCGCATGGAGTAAGTGATAAATCTGTCGATGCGATTTTTGGGTTAGTCGATGTCGCGATATCAGGCGGCAATCTTGAACTAGCCGCAACACGACTGAGCGCTGCAAGCACTACGCTTGCGACACGTGGCAATCTTAAGAATCAAGAGCCGGTCATGCATTTGCTCTATGAGCGAGCGTTGATAGATTTTTACAAAAGCAATTTTGATTCTGCCCTCGCTGGTTTATCCGTGATCATACAAAATCCGGCGAGCGACTTTGCCAACGATGCGATTTCGCTTTCCGGCACGATCTCGGAGAACAACAAGCCCGAGTCACTGGAGGCGCTTAAGCTATATGCACAGGCGAATTATGCGGAGGCCCAGCACAACCTCGATCTTGCACTCACCACCTACAACAAGATCGCCGAAACGCAAACCGCAGCGCCTGTCGCCGATGATGCTGCCCTAAAAGCCGCGGAAATCCTGCTCAAACTCGGCAAACCGAACGATGCGATTCACATGCTTGAAACAATGCAGGAGAAAATGCCGTCGAGTCCTTTGCTCGATGTCGCAGCGTTTCGATCGGCTGAGATCGTCGAGCGCGTTTTGCATGACAAAGCACGTGCGCAAAAAATGTATGAAGAATTTCTCGAACACTTTCCTAAGTCGTCGTTCGGTTCTGAGGCAAGAAACCGAGCACGCAACTTGCGCGGAGATGCATTCTGATCAATTTAGTTTTTAAATCCATGAGATTCCGTTCGATCACAATTGTTCTACTCTTACTATTTGCTACCGGCTTCACGATGCGTGAAGCGCAAGCACAGCAAAAGCTCTTGATCTATATGGATCTCGAGCAAACCGATCATCTCAAAGCCTACGGCATCACCTATTGGGCACTGGCAAAAGGGATGGAGATGGATTGGCTGCTGAATTATCGCGGCGGGAGTTTCATGGCCGATTATTCCGATCAGCTTGCTTCCGAATGCCGCATTCGCGGAGTCGCATTCGAATCCCTCGATCCGAGTGCTGCGCAATCCATCTATCAACTCGTGCAATCCGAGGAGAAGAACATGGACGTCGTGAAATTAGAGAAGGCTCCACGCATCGCAGTCTATGTACCACCCGGATATCAACCGTGGGATGACGCCGTAACGCTCGTGCTGACGTATGCCGAAGTGCCGTTTGATAAAATCTGGGACGATGAAGTGCTTGGTGGCGCACTCGCGAAATACGATTGGATTCATTTGCATCATGAGGATTTCACCGGACAATACGGAAAATTCTACGGCAGCTATAGTGGTGCCCCATGGTATCAAGCACAAGTCCGATTGCTCGAAGCCGAAGCACACAAACTTGGCTACGCAAAAGTGAGTGAAGAGAAGCGCGCAGTTGCAAAGAAGATAAAGGAATTCGTCGGCAATGGTGGCTATATGTTTGCGATGTGTTCTGCGACCGATAGTTATGATGTCGCGCTCGCAAGTGATGGCACCGATATTTGCGATGCCGTCTTCGATGGCGATCCGATCGATCCTAATTACGCATCGAAGCTGGATTTTTCGAAGACGTTTGCATTCGAGAATTTCAAGATCGAAACGAATCCCTTCGTCTATGAGTACAGCGATATCGATGTGCAACCGAATGAGATCGGCGCACAAGAGAATGATTACTTCACACTTTTCGATTTCAGCGCAAAGTATGATCCCGTGCCAACGATGCTCACGCAAGATCACGTCAATGTGATCAAAGGTTTCATGGGACAAACGACGATGTTCCACAAGAACCTTGTGAAGAAAAGCGTGACGATCCTCGCTGAGCGCCAAGGTGCCGATCAGGTTCGGTATCTCTACTCTAATTTTGGCAGAGGCTTCTTCGCTTTTTATGGTGGGCATGATCCCGAGGATTATCAGCATCAAGTCGGCGACCCGCCAACCGACCTCAAGCTACACAAAAACAGCCCGGGCTACCGACTAATTTTGAATAACATACTCTTCCCAGCCGCCAAGAAGAAGAAATTGAAGACGTGATGCGTGGGCTCCGCAATTTCCGAAAGTCCTGTTTCGGTGAACTCTCTGGCCCACTCCGGCGTTTCTGGCAAGCTAAATTTTAGGTAACAACGGGACGGGATTCCGTTCTTGATTTCAGGATTTTTCCCATTTTTGATCGAATTTAAGGCATGCCACAACATAAAGGCGCAATACGCCGCGTAAGACTTTCTGAGAAGCGTCGTTTAGCCAACAAAGGTAAGAAGGTCGAATTGCGTAAGCTTCTCAAGGCTTTTGAGCCAGCCGAAGCCGCGTCTATTGAGCAAATGAAGGCCATTCAGAGCAAGCTCGATCGTCTGGCTGCTAAAGGTCTCATTCACAAGAATTTTGCTGCGAACAAGAAGTCGAAGCTGACCAAGTCCATCGCGCAAGCGAAGGTAACAGCCTAAGCTCGGTTTCTGAGTGCTTGTTTTCTGATTTTGAAATGGTGAATTACGAAAGGGGAAATATCCCCGAGTAGCGATTCACCCTTTTTTTTGCTGCCTCAAATAACTTCTCTATCAGCAACTATCTTCCTGAACTTCCGGGTTACGTAAGCGTAGCCATCGCGACTCTCGTTCGCGCTTTGCTGTTCTCCGAGTTAGCACTTCTCGTTTTTGGATCGACGATGAAAAAACTCTTCTCCGTTTTCATACTCACAATCCTGCTCGCATCAGGTAGCACATCCGCACAGTGGAAAATTATTGCGCCAAATCTTTTTACACCTTCAGGTGGAGTCGGGGCTCATTCCGGATTGTCTTTTCGTGATGGACTTTTGTGGCTCGTCAATTCGGATGTGTACATGTCCACAGATTCAGGAATGAGTTGGACAAAACCTTGCCCCAAGGTTCCATGGAGTGGCACCCCATACGACATTCAATTTTTCGATCGCCAAGTCGGAATCGTCACAAGTTACTTAGGAGCTTGGATAACACGAGATCAAGGCGCGACTTGGAAAAATATAACCAGCAATCCAATATACTCTGCCACATTCGGAAATTCTTCGCAGGTATTCGCGCTCGGTGCGGAAGGAGGATCGACTCAAGTCACAACCAATGGAGGCACAACGTGGAATTTGAGTCAACGAACAGGATTTTGGACCAGCATTGTATACTTGAAAAACGGCAACTTCCTCTCACTTTTCGGATCCGGAAACGGTCCGGGAAGCACGTGCGTGTCAACGGATCTTGGAATTAGCTGGACGCCCGGCACAAATGGCATTCATTCTGACTCGTGGGGTATCGCAGTTGATTCGTGTGATCAGAATCTTGTTTATGTCGTGAGTGAGAATTGGGTCTTTCAGACCGATAACACTTCGCAAATTTATCGCTCAACCGATCAAGGGAATAGCTGGACCGTTCCGATCTCCCGCTCGATTCCCTTCCTCTGTGGATCGCTCTCGCTCTCGCCGGGTGCGGCCTATTGTCAAACATTGAACGATGGCGTGTATCGTAGCACGGATCACGGATTGAATTGGAAAACGATCGGTGGACCAACCAATGATTGGGATACACGACTGATCGTCGCGATCAACGATAACATCATCCTCGCGGCCGATCAGAACGGCAACATTTGGCGCACCACGAATAGCGGTGGCAATGCGGTAAGCGGTTCCGTAGAGCTTTCTTCTATCACGGTTCAAAACGATACGCTCGGCGCGACCGTGTACGTACCGATCAAGTTGACTGGAGCAACTGTTAAAGGCACCTTAGATTTATCACTGCACTTCGATACTGCGATGTTGGTATATCGAGGCACGTATCTCTCGAACACCGCCAACGATATCACAACGAGTGCCAACGTAGGTGTTGCGCATATTCACTTTGATACTCCGCTACAGCCCGCTCAAGATAGCACCGTAGGCTATGCAGCATTTCAAATGTTTCCAACGAATACGCCGTGCACAAAAATCGTATTCGATTCGATCAGTATCGCAAGCGCCGCGATTGCATGCGCGTTCGTGAATCCATCATTCAGCGCGACGATCTGCTCATCCTTAGGATGCGGCACAACTTCGCTCAGTAACTTTCTCCGGTACAAAAAATTACCGACGCTTTCTGTAATCCCCAATCCCGCATCGGGACTCGCGACACTGCACTCTGATTCAGATCTTGGAGAAGTTTCGATCTCGATCTATGACGCGATGGGAGAATTGCGAAGTCGAATCGAAGGAACGCTGAGTGCAACGCACTCTGCAAGTATCAACACTTCGTCATTGCCGTCAGGATTGTATTCCGTACGGATCGAGTCGGCTGGCTATGCCGGTTCGATACGATTGATGCACGTGAAGTAGTTTCGCTAAGCCTATCGCACTACCAAAAACCGAGATGCAACAGAACCTTGCGTAGTCTCGCATAAGAGCGTATAAACTCCTGCAGGCCAACCCACAACAGTGATCGAACGATCGCCAGCGCTTGTCAACGATTCAGAACTCCACCACACTCTTCCAAGCAAATCAACAATTCGCAACCGCTCGTTTGTGTTTTGCAGCGATGATATGTGAACGATCGATCGCGCAGGATTTGGTGTGATCGCAAACGCATTCACACTTCGCTCCGCCGAAACTGCTTGTTGCTTCGTCTCACCAATAAAAACTCCGTTGCTCGTCGCCACTGCAAGTCTGCCTGATGTGCTATCGTATTTGATCTTCCAAATATCGACCACTTGTTTGAACCCACCTGCTGATGCGCTATCCTCGGTCGTCCAAGTGTTTCCGCCATCGGTGGTTTGTTCGAAGTGCGGACCTTGCGGATCAAGCGCACTAAAGCGCCCAATCCAAAGCCGCTTCGGATTCGCCGGATCAATCTCCAGCGCCCATTCATCCAGTGCGCGAGGAATTGCATTCCAACTTATTCCGCCATTTGTCGAGTGTAATAGCGATACCTTTGGTGAAGAAAAGATTGTCGCCCAAACTTCACGCCCGTTCGTTGGATCGAAAAGTATGCGTGGCACATCTGTAAAATCATTCGCGGAATCTGCGCTAAACGTTGCCGTCCAATGTGCACCACCATCGACGGTTCGTGATATCACACCACCACCACTTCCCGATAAAAAAATCGATGATGATCCCGGCTGCGGAGTTATCGTGCATAGATCCGGACGTGAGCCGTTCGATACGATCGAATCCCAATGCACTCCGAGATCGACGCTTCTCCAAAGTGTGCCGTAGGATGTTTGTCCGCAATACACCGTGTCACCGGTCGCACCACTCAATTCGAATATCGTCTCACCACCGGTGCTAAACTCTTCGAGCACTCTCGTCCAGTTCTTACCACCATCGGATGTTCGATACATCCCAACGCGTGGGTTGCTCGAACCAACCAGTACAACACTCGTATCGCTCGGCAAAACAAATATCTGACTGATCAACGCAGAGCTTCCGAGCTCAAGCGGATTCGGACCTCGAAGCAAATGCACCCAATGATATCCGCCATCGTTCGACTTCCAAATTCCTTCGGAATCCGATGGCGCAGCATAGATCTCCTGGCCCTTCGAACCAGGATTGAAAGCGAGGGCTTCTGTGTGAAAAGGCAGAGTCTTTGTCCACCGAATTGCCTGTGCTTGCAACGATCGCATCCCGAGCGACGATGTGCACAACAGCCCGATGAAGAAGAGTACCGAAATCAGCCTATTCTGACGTATTTTCATTACATTTTTGGTAAGGGCTCGATTAGCCATCAAACTTACAACAGTATGGTGTAAAAATAATGCATTCTGTAGGTCGGAAACTGGAATCTTATTGCTCTTTATATCTTTGAATATTAGGTTAAGTTATGCTTAAATTTCTATCCCGCTCAAGAGTAGAAATTTGGCTGTTTTATAGTGCTGTGTAACTTCTGTTTTTTTGAGTTGTTACTTTAGTTGTTGTTTCTTCGCCGGATTCGAAATTCCGGTTCTTCTAATTCACGCATAGCCGGGAAATTCTTTTGACCCAGATTTTCATCTGAGCGCCTCTAGAGTGTATTTCGGAGGTGTGTGAAGGATCCAAATTGTGTACTCTGCTATATTTCTGTCAACGTGCTTATGTTCGACACCATGAAAAGATCACGTCAGTTCTGCATTCTCCTACTTGTACTGCTCGGTACATTTTTCTCGCTCGGAGAAGAATCGTTTGGCCAGTCGGCCGCGCTCTCGAAGGATTATTGGGTTTCGTATTTGCCGAGTAAGCGTCCCCAAGCTGCTGTATGGCTGCTGATGTGTACGAACGTTCCAAACACGAAAGTGGAAATCATCTACACGATGGATTCCAACACGTATCGTGATAACGTTACGATCTCCCCCGGAAATCCAAAAGAGTACAAGATCATCAACGACAATGGCTATCTTGCGAAGCCGACCAAACCGGAGGTTGTCGAAGCACGAAGTGTGCACATCATCTCTTCGAACCCGATCTCGCTACAGGGTTTCACGGATGAAAATAATAACGTCGGACTCTTCCTTGCGCTTCCGACTTCCTCACTTGGACAAAAGTATGTGATCGCCGCATACAACGATCAACCATTCATCGCCGGCAACTGCCTCAATTGCTTTGATAGCTCCTCGAGTGCATTTGTGATTACGGCCATCGAAGACAATACTTCCGTTACGATCCATGCAAACTCCCCCACAAAAGGTGGTCATAAAGCGGGTGATACATGGACAGTGAATCTTGGCCGCGGACAGACCTACTGGGTACAGGGTGCGGCTCTCGATGATCAGGATGATCTTTCCAAATCTACCGTCACCGCTACAAAGCCCGTTGCCGTGATAGCCGGTTGCGAGATCATGCGCGCTCTGGACGCAATGGTTATTCAGGGTCACTTTGATTACAACGATTATATCGTCGAGCAGATGATCCCCGTCGAAGCATGGGGTACCGATTATGTATCTGCGCCATTCACGAACAAGCGTGGCACAAAGTATGATGTCTCCGGCGATCTCTATCGTGTCTTCGCCACAGAGCCAACGAATATTATCTTCAACGGCAGACAGCAGGCGCTCGGCACCTATTGGGAATTCCCACTCACGACCGATCCGGTGCACATCACCAGTGACAAGCCGATCATGGTTGTGCAATATGATTATTATGTAGATTTTCACTTTGCCAACGAGCCAAGAACGTCTAACAGTGAGATGGTCCTCGTGCCTCGTCACAACTGGCGAAAGAATGCAACCTTCAAAGTACCGACAGGATACGCGCTGACCTATTTCGCAGTTGCCGCGCACAAGGATAGCATCGAGAAGATCATGGTGCAAACTCCGGGCGCGGTGCTTGCTGCGCCGATCGGAAGCTTGCCACCCGGCCTCAAGTATTATGCTGGTGATTACGCCATCCGCGTTGTGCAGCTTTCCAAACAGGGTCAGGCTGTCATAAGCGGTCCTTGCGATTTTGCAGTATACAACTACGGTACGCGTGACGATGACAACATCAAGGCAACCTACGGCTATGCTTCGGCTGCCGCTGCGAGCTTTGGTTCGATATCCAACTCCACGCCTCCAAAAATGAAGAAGGATTCGACCTGCGTCACGTTTAACGTTACGCTGACAGATTCTTCCGATGACGGTCGTGGCATTGGTGACATGTATCTCCTAAACGATCCGAAGGGACTCACCTATCGCAACACTCCTTATGTCAGCACAAACGTTGCGCTGAATATCGACAAGTATAGCTTTGGTTCAAAGACGGTCACCGCACACGTAACGGTTGTCAATGCGTTGCTCGATGCTTTCGCTGCGCTGTATGTAACGAACCGTGCCGGTAAGGATACCGTCTTCACGTTCACCTATTCAGGCGTACAGATGACGACCAAACCAGATTCTGCAGCAATGCTTGGTGTGCTCTTTGGCTCAAGCCAGTGCACAGATTACACGTTGACCAATAACGGAAAGAAGGCATTCCCGATCGAACAGATTTCATTCCAATCGGCTACGAATCACATGGCCTCCGCATTCACGCTGACGACATCGGTGCCGTTGCCAACGATCGTCAAGCCCGGCCAAACCATCACCATACATGTGTGTTATACACCAACCGATATTGATGTACTACATACCGATACCCTTCAAGTTGTTACGGCATGTTATGCTGCGAACCTTGCAGCTGTGCTCGGTAGTGGCGATGTGCCGATCATCCTTTCCAATGACGTTGAATTTGGTAATGTGGTTATCGGTTACACCCGTTGCCTCAAGAACGTACGCATCGAGAATAAGAGCTTTACGAAAGATATGATTCTTACAAAGAATCTATTCTTCAATTCGCCAGTCTTCTCACTTGACCCTGTTGATCTTGCTCGACTGCCGATCACGATTAAGCCACAAGGGTTCGTGCTTCTGACGGTTTGCTACACTCCTACGAAGCCTGGCTACGATACCACGCAGACACTTTGGGGTAGTAATATCCCGATGCCGTATACGCATAACCTCCGTGATATTTCGATCCTCACCGGACATGCTATTAAGGCAGGCGTCAATTGGGATCTTAACACACAGACCGCTGCAACGGTCTGCACGAGAGATACCACCTTTGCGCTTCAACTTGTGAATTCGGGTGATGCAAATGCAAACATCGACAGTTTGAGACTTGGTGGACCTGATGCCTCGGAGTTTACCATTATAAAGGTTGGATCTCAAGTGTCGTTTGACAAATTCCCGCTCACAAGCAAGTCGCAGATTCCTGTGTTGGTCAGGTTTGTTGCTAATACATCAGGTGCGAACCCATGGCGCCTCAGACATGCAAGCATGCTCGTCTATAGCACAAGCGGAACGAGCGACACCGAGATTGTCAATTTCACTTCGAGTGTCAGTCACCCGGTTCTGACAGCCAACGCGGCTTCTCTGGATTTTGGTGAGACCGACCCAGGCACGACTTTGACATCGAGCTTCAAGATCGATAACTTGCAGGGTTCATCTCCACTTACGATCCAAGATTGGACTGTTAGCGATCCGACCTTCACTGTCACTGGTATCACGAAGGGCCAAGTGCTCCAAACGACCGATGTGGTGACGATCACGGCTCAAGCGAATTCAGCTGTTCCTGGTAAGTTCACAGGTACACTTACGCTGATCGGTAGCGAGTGCGCAGGTAGCATCCAATTGCCGATGGTAGCGAACTTTGCGAGTCGGCAGGTTACCGCAACCGGTGCGCAGTATGACACCACCTGGACCTGCGAGTCGAATCAAAACTTTGTCACCTTCTGCAATCGCGGTTCAAAGCCGGTGAAGCTTACGGGTGTGCAGATCAGCGGCATCGACTTCAACGGTTCCGCGAGTACGAACTCGGATCAATTCGTCTTTGGCAATCCGGGTGGACTCGGAACGCTTGCCAGCGACAGCCTCTTGCTCGTCTCTAATGGAGGCATCACACTAAAGCAAGATAGCTGCATTGATATCAAGGTACTCTTTAATGCTTCGAAGCTCGGACCTGCAAGCGCAGTTGCGACCTTCTTGTATGATTCAGGCGACGGACGCACACTCACGCTGGATCGTCATCTGACAGCGAATGCGAAGAACTTGCCTGTTACGATTTCGACAGTTCAGCCGAGCGCACTGCCGTATACAGATTTCGTCGACAAGGTCGTGAACATTCCGATCGAGATCAAAGAAGATCTCTCGACCGGTAATATCTACGGATATGACTTCGATGTGAAGTTCAACTCCGATATGTTCGATATCGTCCGTGTCGATCCGGGTCCGATGGGATACCCGATCATCACGAACTCCGGACAGATCAAATCGAATGACACCAACTATGTTGTCTTGCATGTACGCGCAATGGGCACCTCGCAGATCGCCGCTGGTCAGCACATGCTCGCGAATGTTGTGCTCGCAACGAAGCTTGCGAAGCAGGACACCACGGCTATCATCCCAATGAACCTTCAGTTCTTCCGTAAGGATGGCTCGTCGATCTGCTACACGCCATTTACACCGGATCCTTCGCTGTACATTCAGCAGAAGCTCTGTGGTGAGGCGACGATCCAGAAACAGATCGGTGGCGGTCTGACGCTGGTGAATCTCCTCGAGTCTTCGCCGAATCCGTTCAAGGGCTCGACGAACATTCACTTCCTCGTCAACCGCGATAAAACTCCGGTTACCGTTGAGGTGTTTAACGAACTCGGTCTGAGCGTTGCGAAGGTTGTCGATGGCGTCCTCTATAACAAGGGCGACTACAGCGTCCGCTTTGACGCGTCCCAGATCCCAAGCGGCACCTACTATTGCCGCGTCTCTGGTGGCGAAGCAAAGAGCACCTGGACCGAATCCAGCAGACTCATACTCTCGAAGTAAGAGCCCGCGATTGGTTTTTGAGAAAGCATCCCGGAGTTTTCCGGGGTGCTTTTTTTATGCGCTTGATCGCAATCAGCACGGGCTGAATTCTTTCTCCCCTTTTTGAGTTCTTCGGGTGATCACTCTCGGTAGCTATAGGATGCTCGCGCTCGTGCGGATGTGCGAAAGTCCGAAATAGAAGACCAGAAGACTAGTACCGAAAGTGTGTCAGCGTGTTAGGTTGATGCGAAAGATGTCAAAGCGGGCTACCCACGCAGAGCGCTTCGCATTCCAGAAAAACAGGATCGTCGTTTTCATTAAATCAGTGCTTTCCATCAAAATGCGAGTAGCTATATTCGTTCTATTGTGCGTCGTTTCCATTACTTCTTTTGCACAAGCCCAAACGACCGAGAAGATAGACCCCCTCACAGTGATCCAACAACGTGCGGTCGATCTTGCCGATCGTGCGATGCATCGTTCCAGTGGTCGTGCTGAGAGTTTTAATCATGAGCGATCGGATGTCAACGACTTTCGTCCGCTCGATCCGAAGAATCTCGATAGCGTTCACATTACAGCTTCGCGAACTCGTGTTCGTGCATTCCTTGATTTTCTCGGCCGGTACCGTGATACGAGCACGATTGTGATTCAGCAGTTGGAGGATTCGCTCAGCGTGCTTCGATCCGAAATGCCAAAGCAATACCGTGAGACGTTTCTGCGCAGATTCTACAAAGCGTATTCGGAAGACGTGAAGGAATTCGATGCCTATACGATGGGAGTCTCAGAGCTATATAAGAGCGTCCTTGTCGTACTCGATTTTGTGCAGCACGCACACTATCATGTGGTCGGCGATCAACTCGAATTCACCAAACGTCCCGATTACGAGACCTACCTAAAGCTGCTGAAGAATATTGACGTGCTCAATAAGCAGGTGACTAAGAGCATGCTCCACTCGCAGAAAGCCAATGGAAACCTTCATCAGGCGATGGAGCAACTCGTCGAAGATCCCAACGAGTAACTACACAGCTAACCGAACTGATCGCTCGTGGCTAAACTCATAGCTGGTTACTAAACTCAAAGCTCGTTACTAAACTCATAGCTTGGAGCTGAACGTGTGCTATTTTCGAAGTCAGAAGTTCGCGCGCATTTTTCTTGCGCCGAACCCACGTGTCTGACTTCATAGCTAAACCCGCACGAGCAACATGTCTGTTCTAATTCGGCAGATCACTTCCAATCAGGACAAGAAGAAATTCATTCGATTGCTTTGGGATATCTACGCGGACGACCCAAACTGGGTGCCACCGCTCGAGATGGATCGCCTGAAGTTGATCGATGAAAAAAAGAACCCGTTCTATGCACACGCCGACGTTGCATGGTTTCTGGCCGAGCGTAACGGCATGCCTGTGGGGCGGATTGCCGCAATTGTGAATCACAATCACAATGCATTCTGGCATGATAAAACCGGTTTCTTCGGATTTTTCGAGTGCGAAAATAATCTGACAACCGCCCGTCAACTCTTTGATGCTGCGGAAGCTTTTCTGAAGCAGCGTGGAATGACTTCGGTTTGGGGACCGGCTAATCCATCTTCGAACGACGAGATGGGATTACTTATCGAAGGCTTCGACCGGCCACCGGTGATGCTGATGACATACAACCCACACTACTACCCCGCGCTCGTCGAGCAATGCGGTTACCACAAAATCAAAGATCTCTATGCGTGGCTACTATCACAAGAGAACTCACGCTCACCAAAACTCGAGCGCGTAGTGAAGGCATTGAAAGAGCGCTCGCAGATCACGATTCGCTCATTTCGAAAAGATAAATTTGACGAAGAAGTCGGTCACATCAAACGCATTTATAATGCTGCCTGGGAGCGCAACTGGAGTTTCGTCCCATTCACCGAAGCCGAGATTGATTTTCTCGCAAAAGATCTCAAGCAGATCTACGATCCCGATGTCGTGCTCTTCGCGGAACAAGCCGGCAAGACGATCGGCTTCTCACTTTCGCTTCCCGATATCAATCAAGCATTTCACGCAGGGCCGAAGATCCCGCCCGGTGTGATGAACTTGCCCATCGGCGTTTGGAATTTGATGACAAAGAAAAAGCATATCGATACCTTGCGCATTCTTGTGCTCGGCGTTTTGCAAGAGCATCGCCGGTCAGGTGTCGATGCAATGCTCTACTGGGAAACGATGGAGCGCGCCAAGAAAAAAGGCTATCAGTTTGGCGAAGCGTCATGGGTGCTGGAAGACAATGTGCAAATGAACCGTGCTGCCGAAATGATGCAAGGCTCAAAGTACAAGACCTACCGAATGTACGAAAAGGCACTAAGCGGTATCAGTCCTACGCAAACTGCCGTTCAAACGACATGACCGAAAAAAGCACGCACGAGTCGCATGCTCCAATTTCTGAAGTCGCAGGAATTTCTCAACGCACTTGGAATCGATCTATCCGATGAGGAGGCCCGCATCGCCCGTGCCGCGGGGTTTTTAGCCGAAGTCACCGACGTGACTACCTTTTTTTGGAGACCAAGCACACGCTCTATGATGCAATTATCTTGCTCGATGTTGTCGAACATTTTTCACGCGATGAATTACGTGATCTCTTTGACCTCATGCGTCAAGAGCTGAGCCTGCGGGCATACTCCTCATTCCAACCGCGAATAGTGAAGGGCTTTTTCCAAATCATACCGCCTATGGGGATCTGGCGCGCATGACGATCTTCCATCCAAGTCCGATGGAGTAATTGCTTCGCGTCACAGGTTTTGCCGAAATTCATTTTTGGAATCTGCACCGATTAGGAGTGACCTCAAAAGTATATTCCGAAGCATCGCTTGGAAGATAATTCTTCTCGCGCTTAACATTGTACGCAAGATCGAAAGAGGCAAAACGCAAAAAGTTTGGACCGAGCATTTTATTTGCTCGGCCCGCAAACACTGATTCTCCCGATCTGTTTTCAATGAATATGCCATCGCCTCGCAAACCTATTGAAGCACGCTTCGCTTCCTTCGCCGTAACTTTGCACAGATTCAATGTGCAGACGAAATATACTAC
>JBDTCS010000002.1:0-4704 GCA_039923455.1 Kapaibacterium sp. (SeqCode)
TGCACCCGTAAAAAAAGCTCTCGCGATTGCGCGAGAGCTCTTGAACAAAACCTAATTCGAGTCTACTGACCGATTACGAACGACCGTAGTACTCTCCGAAGCGTCCGCTGAATTTGGATTGGCTCGCATAGATGCGCTTCGTCGATGCAACGGCACGCAAACGATCTTCGGCAACATGATTTGCCGCTTCGATCGTTGTGATCTTGTGATCGGCAGCGCGAAGCAAGATCGTCTTTAGCGCATCATATATATTCTCGGCTTGCTTCAGCGCACGTGTGTGTGAGTAACCTTCGAGCTCATTGGCTACATTGATCAGTCCACCAGCGTTGATGACATAATCCGGCGCGAAGAGAATTCCTTTTGCCATTAGTGCTTCGGCATGACGCTCCTCGTGCGCAAGTTGATTGTTCGCCGGGCCAGCGACGATAGCGCACTTCAATTTGCTGATCGTAATATCATTGATCACACCACCAAGTGCTGCCGGAGCGAAGATGTCACAATCGACGTCATAGATCGCAGTTGGTTCAACAACTGTCGCGCCGGTATCTTTGGCAACATCTTTCGCTTTGTCGATGTAAATATCGGTGATCGTAACTTTCGCACCTTCTTGCGTCAAATGCTTCGCAAGTGTGGATGCCACGTGACCTGCGCCTTGAATTGCAACATGCTTGCCGTGCAACGAATCACTGCCATATTTAACAGCGGCGCACGCTTTGATACCCATATAGGTACCGAATGCTGTGACAGGCGATGGATCGCCCGAGCCACCGAGTTCAACAGGAATTCCCGTCACATATTTCGTCTCGCTGCGAATCCAAACCATCTCTTGCAACGAGGTGCCAACATCTTCAGCAGTGATGTACCTGCCACCGAGTCCTTCGACAAATCTTCCGAATGCCCTGAAGAGTGCTTCTGATTTTTGCGTGCGAGGATCACCAATAATGACCGCTTTGCCTCCGCCGAGATTTAGCCCTGCGACCGCAGCCTTGTAGGTCATTCCGCGAGAGAGGCGGAGGACGTCTGTCATGGCGTCCATATCGCTCGCGTACGTCCACATTCTCGCTCCACCGAGTGCCGGTCCGAGCGTGGTATTGTGAATACCGATCAGCGCCTTGAGGCCGGAAGCTTTGTCGGAGCAAAGCACGATCTGCTCGTGGTCTCGCTCTGCGATGACATCAAATAAATCCATTGTGATATCTTTGGCTAAGGATTCCGAGGCGATCTTCTCGATCTTTGGCGCTCCATTTGTGCTAGGTGTTGCGCCGTTGGTTGTGCTTCCGGCAGTTGTGCTTGCTTTCGTTGTAGTATCCGCGATCTTAGGATCAGCCATCAATGTTCTGCCGAAAAAATTTTGTTAGGGCGCTTGTGGTAAAATCAAGCCAAATATCTGCCAGAAGATTCTCACCCCTCTTCTTAAGCGCAGATCATCTGCTCCTCGAGCCTTCCCACATGTATTTCTCGAATTCGGCGGTTAAACGGAAAAGGTAGCACTCTACGTTCCAACGCTACGTGTTAGTATGAAAATGAGCGAGTCCAGAGCGGATTCACCGTTTTTTTATTTGCCGAGAAGCCAATAGGCGAGGAGTGCGATGCTCTCGCGAATGCGGTAGTAACCCAGATCAAGAAACGGCTGTCGAATGCGGGATGGGCTACCGATCGCGGTTATTCCGTTGAACTTGCAGATCTCAATCACTCGCGCCAGATGATACTGGTCACTCACGACAACGAATCGGCTCCAGCCTTGCTTTTTCTTTAGCTCGTCTCGAATATAGATCACTTGATCGTAGGTTGAGTGCGAAGCATTTTCGGCGATCACGCTTGAGGGATCGATCCCGCGTTTGATCATTTCTGCTCTGGCGACGTCGCCTTCCGCTTTTTCACCTGGAGCATTCGAGCCGGTGACCACAAGTCGGGGAATCGCTTTTTGTGTCAGGAGTTCATAACCGATATCGACGCGTTCCTTCAGCGTTGGGCTCGGACGATTTCCGAGTTGATTGCCACTCCATACCGCCGCACCGAGAACGATACCCGCATCCGCATTGAACTTTGCAATCTCTGCAATATCAGAATAGACCGGATAGAAGAAGGAGTAAAAAAATCCGAATGCTGCATAGGCTCCGAAGACAAAGATCGTATTGCGAATTGCTCGATAGGTTCGCTTAGCTCCGCTCGAAGGAGTTCTGTTACGCGTGATGAGTACTCCGAGTAATGCGAAAATTCCGGTGATCAGCGCGACCGAGGCAACCGGCGAAAAATCACTCGCGTCGAATTTTCGTAATCCGAACGTCACCCATAGCAGCGATAGCGAGATCGAAGTTGCGATGATCGCTCGACCGAAGCTCATTTTTTCCGGTTGGAAAAAATAAAACAGAGTGAGGGCAATCGAAACAGCCGAAGTCATGACGGATAGAACATCACCGACCGTTGTGAGCCGAAAGAAGATCGGCTTCAGGCCTTGACCGCCATAACGCGCTTCCGTGAGAACAAAATAGCTTGCCGATTGCGCGGTGGCGAGAATGAGTAGAAGGAGACGTTTGATCAGCATGATCTTTCGCTTTTGCGGAGGCGCAAGCGTCTCCTGCTCACGAAAGAGATCTTCAATGCTCATCGAAACATTCGTCTTCTTTGGGCTCATCAATTTAGAATACGCAACAGGTAGTAGTATGTAACAATCAGCAACCGCAATTGGTGGAGCTTTCTTCGGGCAGAGCTTACTCCTGACAGAGCGTTCCTCTGACAGAGCGTTCTCTGGATACGAACGGGAGCGAGAAATTCTTCCGGAGGCTCAAATATACTTCACTCAAATATTCTTCACTCAAATATACTTCATTTCATACTCCAGTTTTTTATATTCGCGCAATGTATGAGCGCTGAAAGAGATCAAGCACACGCGCTACGTCTGCTGGGGCATGAATGTAGAATGTGGTCCAACCACTATCGGAATAGATGTGATGCGGACCCGTTAGGTGATCGGAAACAAGCGCATCTCGTTCGGCTTTGCTATATAGAATATCTACGATACCATTGGCGTGTACGTGACCAAGCTCTCGACCGTTACGACGGAACTCGACGCCACCATATTTATGCAGGCCAACCGTGACACCATCCCACGAACCGACAGTCGTCTCGATCGTGTCAAGCATGTGAACCAGCCACGGTTTCGTGATGAGTGAAACAGTCATCAGAAAGAGATTGAACAAATGTGGCAATAGCGGTACATGCCGGAGAAATCCGAAATAACGTACGACGAAGTTGAACATCGATTTTTTCGCCCTCGTGTTATTTTGTGGCTTCGGCAAGACGCTTGATGTGCTCCATCACATGCAGATGCACGTGGCTTGTGATGCTCTCGGCCCACGGATTAAAATACCAAACGGGAAATACGCGAAGCGCATACCAACTGCTTCCGCGAAGGGTTGTAGTGCCATCATGATTGTCGATCAAAAGAAATTGTCCGCGCTCCAGATCGATGTGTCCGAGTATCTCCGGATCGGCGGGCTGATGAATAATATCAAAAGTCAGCTCGTGGTTCGGATCGTACACCGTCATACGTTCATCGAAGACAACGCCACTACTAAAAATGCATTTACGTCCGGCACCTTGCACGTTACTATCGACCGTTGTCGCAACCGGATGCGGCAAGCCAACGCGGAACAACCAGAACGATGGCGTCTCTGTGATTGGTGGAAACGAAGCAACGTATGGCCAGATTTTATCCGGAGTTGCACGGATGAGCACATCGTCGGTAACTTTATTCTGAAAGATGTGCGGACTAAGTAGATCACCAATGAACGCAAGCACAACTAAGGCACCAACGCTTACCTTAAGACTCGTTCGCTCCGATTTAGCCACTCCGTGTCCGAGAAGAATTCCGAGCCAGATAATGACAGCGATGAGCGGAGCGATAATAATAAGACAGATCACCCCTTCACCAAGGAATGCGGCAGCTCCCAAAACCTGAACGCCGGTTATCGCAAGCGCATACATCAAAAAATTTGTGAGACTCCGAGGAAGCCTTCGCCACAAATAGCCAGCAAGCACACCGGAAGCGAATGGACTGATCAGCGTGAGCGCCGCAAAAATACCCGAAGGACTTTTCGCAGCAAGGTACCCCAGCGCAACCAGTGCCAAACCAAAGACACCAGAGATCACGATTACTCGTACGACGATCCAATCGTCATGAGTAATTCCCGGTGCGCTCGAATTCTCAAATTGATCTTCGGCCATTGCGAAAGAAACAAACAAATATACTACCCAGACAAGCGGACTTCGCGACTCGTACTCTTTGCGATGAGATCAAATTTGAGGATGGGCTCGGGTCACGAAGGAGGCCCTTCGTGCCACACAATCGAGAATTAGCACAAAATTTGTCTGTGTGCCGTGAAGCGCCTGCTTCGCGACCCTGTATTTTTCGGATGCGGAAAGTTCTGTGTATGGGCACGGGGTCACGAAGTCCGCCGCGGCGGATTCGTGGCACACAATGGGGAGTGTGGTATTTTTGTTTATGTCAAAGTCGTTCTATCGTCGAGCTCTTCCGCATTATACTCCGAACGATCGTCCCTATTTCCTGACATTTCGATTAGCTGGTTCGAATCCCACGGACAACGAGCTTCTTTCGAGTTTACTTATTCGTAGAAAATTTCTTGAATATGATCAAGCGCTTGACTCGATGAAGTCTGGTCCACATCATCTCCGCGACCCAAG
>JBDTCS010000003.1:0-5887 GCA_039923455.1 Kapaibacterium sp. (SeqCode)
CCGCAGGCACGGTGATATCAATATCGATGGCGACCTCAGCGACGCAGGCTGGAGAGACGCAGCACACGTTGACGAATTCTCAACCGCACTTCCAATCGCTTACCAAAAGCCGAACGAGCGAACCGAAGGATTTATTACATACGATGATGACTATCTCTACATCGCGATGATCGCGCACGACAGCGATCCCTCAGCAATTCGTGCTACACACTGCGGTCGGGATAATATGTTCAAAGATGATTTCATGGGGATCATACTTGATACATACGGTGATGCTTCGCGAGCCTTTGAGATCTATACCAATCCGTTCGGAGTGCAGGGTGATCTCTTCTGGTCGGCGAACAATGAGGATGATAGTTATGATTTAGTCTATCAATCCGAGGCGAAGATCACTACCGAAGGTTGGCAAATGGAGATGCGAATCCCGTTTAAGAGCTTGCGTTTTCCCGACAAGCCGGTTCAGGATTTTCATGGGACATTTTGGCGACATCACCCACGAGATAACGCTTACCGCTATACGTGGGCACCAATGAATTTTTATGATCCCTGCGCGTTTTGCCAGCTTGGCACGTTTACGGGGATCGAGAATATTCATGCGAGCGGCAATCTCGAATTGCTACCTGCACTTGTCATTCACCAATCGGCTGCGCTGGACGCGAGCGGCAACGGGCTTGTAAATGATCCGGTAAAGCTCGAGCCCTCGCTCGGTCTTAGGTATTCACTCGGCTCAAGTACTTCTCTCGAAGCCGCAATCAAGCCGGACTTTAGTCAGGTTGAGGCGGATGCTTCGCAAGTCGATGTGAACTCGACGTTTGCATTATACTATCCGGAACGCCGTCCGTTCTTTCAAGATGGGAGCGATGTATTCAATACACTTCTCACTGCGGTTTATACACGCTCCATCAATGCACCTTCGGGTGTTGCGAAAGGGATTTATCGCGATGCAACAAATACCATCAGCTACATTGGTGCGATCGACGATCACTCCCCGCTTATCGTGCCGCTGGAGGAACGCTCCTATATCACTGATGTCGGCAAGAGCGTCTCGAATATTTTTCGCGCGATGCATAGCTTTAGCGATGACACATATCTCGGGTTATTAGCAACCGATCGGCGCTATACATCGAACGGTTCGAATACGGTCTTGAGCTTGGATGGAAAAATTCATATCATCGAGAACATCGAGTTCGCCGCGCAATCGCTTTTCAGTCATACCAAAGAACAAACCGATAGCATGCTCGGCGGCACGACTACATTCGATGACGGCAAACACACTGTGAAGTTCGACGGAGAAGATTATTGGGGATTCGCAAACTATCTCTCACTCTCGCGTTTCACTCGCACGCTCGATGTGCAGTCGAATTTTATGCAATTGAGCCCAACGTTCCGTGCCGGCAACGGATTCATCACTTCAACTTCGTATCAGCAGAGCGCCACTTTCATAGGATACAAAGCGCTCTTTGATGCTCCGCCATCGTACCTACGGTGGATCACAGAGCTCGATGGAAGTATAACGTTTGCTCGAACGTGGAATTTTGATGGCACGACAAAACTAAGTGCGATGCGACCAGAGATCGATCTCTCCTTGATCGGGCAAACAACACTGCATCTATTCTATCGTCTATCAGAGGAGGAATATCGAGGTATCAGGTTCATGGGGTTGCACTATTGGGATTTTAAAGGCGACTCGCGATTCAGTCACGAAGTTGTGATCGGTGGTGAGCTAACGATCGGAAGAACGATCGCGCGTAATTTGGCAGTGCCGACTACCGGTAAGGAGCTCGATATCTCGGCCTACGCAGAGATTCGGCCGTTCGCACGAATAATCATTGAGCCCAACTACACGTATAGTAAGCTCGCGAATGATTCGGGTGGCAATTTTTATGAAGGTTCGATCTATCATGCACGGCTAACGTATCAATTTACTCGTGCGCTTGATCTGAGAGTTGTTGTGGAATACAATACATTCAGTGATCGACTCATCATCGATCCGTTGCTTACGTATAAACTAAATCCCTTCACAATATTTTACATCGGGTCAGCGCACGGATTCACATCACCACAACCCGGCCTCTTGCCAAGTGATGCGCAGACGCAGTGGCAAGCGACCGACCGACAATTCTTCGCAAAATTTCAATATCTCTTCTCGACGTGATGTGTCGCGCTCCCGTCCGCATGCGCTATTTGGGCGCTTGCGGTGGCTGCACTTTTAGCAACGAATCGGTGACTGCTTTTGAGAAGTGCATCTCTGTGTGACGTATCTCTCCACCCAACTCTGACACCCAACCCATAAGACCCGCAGCTGCGAGCGAGACCACAAATGTCGCAACGACAAATCCGTTAAATATTTTCGGTGATTCCGAAGTGCGGTTGACACGTCGCCCGAGTACAAGACCGAGCAATGCCAGGAAGCCTGCAAGCATCATCACCCAAAGCGCAACATCGGCTGCCCACCTATGCTCCCGAACAAGATCTCTCGACACCAATCCGGCATTGATCACGATTCGCGCAGCAGCACCGCCGGTGCTATCGGCAAAATAGGAAACGATCGCAGTTACAAGATTCGCCCAAAGTGCTGCACGTTTGAGCTCGATATCTTTTCGAATGAAGGCATAGAGCATGAGTCCAATCGAAAAAAGTCCACCGAAGATCGGTGCGTGATTCAGAAGAAGATGCCAATGCGGTGCATTAATACTTTCCATGATAGTATGAGAGATTTTGAATAGCAATATAAAACTCGGAATAGAAGTCGTGCGATGAAACTTGGAATTGCAAACGGGATATCCTAATTCATCAGAGCCAACCGATCTGCCGTTAGCTTTAGATAGGGCTCGCCATTTTGCCCGGCTTGCTGCATGCGTTCGGCTACTTTGTGTGCGGCTTCGAATGCGTTGCGTGCATCGAAGGGTTTCTCTTCATGTGTGAAGAGGACTCCGAGATTGTAATAGGCGACAACAAGATTACTATCACCGTGCATTTGTTCGGAGAGAATTTTTAGCGAGGTCGCATATTTGCCGCGCTTAAAATAGGCCATTGATAGATCACGAATAATCACCTCGTTACCCGGGTCTTTCTCCAAACATTTCTCCCAATATTTCGCCGCAGATCTGAACTCGCCAAGAGTATAAAATACATCCGCCATGCGCTCGAGTTTTTCGAGCGAGTCATCCGGCACCTGCATCGTATCAACGATGGGCACGTCGAATGGTAACGGATGCTCCCGATGACGATCGATGATCTGCTGCACCGGATCGGTAGGCGATGGATGCGGCTCCCAATATTGTGTCGCCGCGAATCCGGCGAACGTTAGACATGCAAGCACAACGAGCGTGAACGCATAGTTGCGTTTGTCTCGCTTCGTCCAACCAAATGTTCGACGCATGGTCGTACCCGTTCGATGCGTCCCCTTTCGCACCAGATGATCTGCCGGAAGCACGACATTGCGTCGACGAAATTCTTCCAACCTTTCTGCCGTGAGTTCATCCGAAAGTCCGAGCATCACGCGATGCTGCTCACGCTTCACCGGATCGAACAGGATTGCTTTTGCATCATTCAAAGCGCGCATGCTGGTTGCAGCGTCAGCGTTTTCCGGATTTGCGTCGGGATGGGTTTGTTTTGCGAGACGCCAATAAGCCTTACGGATCTCCGAATCGGAGGCCGTTCGAGGAAGACCTAAGAGATGAAAATAATCGGTCATATTGGCTTTGCAACCGCTAGCTTTACTGCTGCCAGCATCTGCTGCGGATTACTAAGATTAAAAGCCTTAGAGCGTATGAGAAAGTTCTTCCGAGGTGCGACCTCTGGAGGGCTGGCCCGAAAAAGTTTAGCGAAACTTGGCTGCCTTCACTCTCGCTTCAGCACGATCGAGGGAGCGCTTTGCACGTTCACGATCAATCGCCTCATCATAACCTTTGAGACGCTCTTTCGCACGAGCCATCGCCCGTTGGGCGCGATCAAGATCAATCTCTGGAAGTGCTTCAACAGCATCGGCGAGGAGTGTGCCACTATTTTTATGCAGTTCAAGGAATCCACCTGAGATAGCGAAATGCTCTTCCTTGCCGCCTTGCTCAACATACGTGAAAACACCCGGAACAAGCGCAGCAATGATCGGAGCGTGATTGTAGAGAACCTGAAACGGACCCATCGCGCCAGGTGCAGTAAAATTTTCTACGTCACCATTAAAGAGCACTTTCCGAGGTGTTACGATCTCGATGTGAATTATCTTTGCCATCTCTATTTGCTGCGATGATTTGCTGTTGTTCTCAGAAAGCTTAGAGCCACAATTCCTTCCGAATTGGCCTGAATTGACCCATTTTTAGCCGGACAGGATAGCTCGCTTCTCCGGTGCCATAAGACAAGAAACGGAGCCCGAAAGTTCTAATTTTTAGTCCGGCTGCGCTTCCAGCGCACCTTCGCTGGTAACGGATCGAACGCCTTCGCGACGATTTTTTCGCGCGTTCCGAATTCTTGCATCTTGCCGAGTTCGCCTGCGCTCGAATCGGACTCGCAGGCCATCGTGGAATATTTTGTACAACTGATGCACGAGAAAGAGCAAGAGTGCCATGGAAAAAACGATCTTGAATATTCGCGCATCGGCGAACGCGTTTTCGCTGGAACGAGCGATGTGCAACGGATCATTCAGAATGTCCCACGAGTTGAATCTTGCCACACGTCCTAAGTAAATTCCGATACTGCTCAAGATCGGAATTGCGAAAAGCGCGACTCGGTATGCCGACCTACCAAAACGCCGACGCATCGCAAAGAGAATGCGATCGGTTGTGAATGCATAGCACACAATTCCGAGCAGCACAAAAGCAATATAAAGCGGGAATTGCGTCGCGAGCAAATGCCAAAGCGAGAGATCGGTCGTGCGGACCGTCTCAAGAAAATGGACGAGATCCGTTGCGATATAGGGTGCGTTCGGCAGAAAAAGCATGATAAGAAAAATCTGCCCGAGAAAAACGGGAGTACTGATTCGTCTTTTCGGTTGCTCACTACGCTTCAGAAAAATCACCGCAAGCCCAACAGGAATGAG
Source organism: Kapaibacterium sp. (SeqCode) (assembly GCA_039923455.1). Lineage (GTDB taxonomy): Bacteria > Bacteroidota > Ignavibacteria > Palsa-1295 > Palsa-1295 > JBDTCS01. The sequence continues at coordinate 5,036 of JBDTCS010000003.1, forward strand.
AGCAAGCGCGGCATTCCAAGCCATCCACCAAAAGGGGCCAAGCTTGGATAATTCATCCCGCAAAAGATCGATCGGTGCAAAAAGTGTCGTAAAGACCTCCAATTCTGAGTTTATTTCGCCAAGGTGGTACAACACCCATGGAAAGAATTTCGAGCCATGGAGACCAATAAGCTGCCATGTTCCGAGAAAACAATCTGGAGAAAAAAGGTATTAACTAAGCTTTCTGCGAAATCTAAGAATACTCAGCGTCAATATGCCCACACCAAACACGAAGAGGGCGAGTGCTTGTGGCCAAAGCGCCTCCATACCCACGCCACGAAGAAAGAGTCCACGAATGATGACGAAAAAATAGCGCAATGGAATGATGTAGGTGATCGCCTGAATAACTTTTGGCATGTTCTCGATCGGGAAAATAAACCCCGAAAGAAAATTCATCGGCATCATCACGAAGAACATGGATGTCATCATCGCCTGCTGCTGCGTTTTTGAAACCGTCGAGACGAAGAGTCCGAGGCCAAGCGTTGTGAGTAAGAACAATCCTGTCAGCCCAAAGAGCAACAGCACACTTCCTCGAACGGGAACACCGAACCAGAGTGTAACGCCCAGCAATACGAGGACGGTGTCAATAAGTCCGATAATTACAAACGGTGTGAGCTTACCGATGATGAGTTGATAGGGTTTGATCGGCGAGACCATCAGTTGATCCATCGTGCCGAGTTCTTTCTCCTTCACGACCGCAAGCGATGTGAGCATCGTCGTCATCGTCATGAGGAGCATTGCAAGAATTCCGGGAATGAGAAAATTCCGACTTTTGAGTTCTGGATTGTACCACACCCGAACTTCCGGATCAAT
>JBDTCS010000004.1:0-16383 GCA_039923455.1 Kapaibacterium sp. (SeqCode)
GTAATCGGATGCAGATTGCCCGCACCCAACCGTTTGAATTTTGTAAGCAGTACTTGCTGGGAAAATCCAGCGAGTACCGATGCCGCATAGTTCAGCCCAACAGATGCTGCGCTACTTTCCGACCCATCCGCGATCGCTTGCACTTGCGCCTGCTTACCGGATAGAATGTCGTCGCCGAAGCCTGCGGGAATATCAAGTGCGATCGTCGCCTTGCCCTTATCAAGATACGCATCGACCTCGTTCGCGTTATCGACGTAGCCAACCACCGTGAAATAGCCGGAGTGTGTAAAGTGCGAAAGGAGTTCGCGACTCGTAACAGTGTTATCACGGTCATTCACAACAATATCGACGTTGTCTACGTCGAGATTCGCAGCGTATCCAAAAATAAGCAACTGCAGAATCGGTGAGACGAGCATCAGTCGAAGACTGTTCTTATCACGGCGAAGCTGAGCGAATTCTTTTCGAAGAAAAGTGAGTATGGCCTGCATCTGTTCTTCTCAGGCTAAAGTTTTGTTTCGCATCTTGCTCCAACTGATAGCACCGATCGCGAGTGCGAAGATTGCCATTGCAAGCATATCATCCCAAATCACCGAGAATCCTGCACCCTTCAATATCAACGATCGCAGCGCAACCATAAAATATCTGGCCGGGAATAAATAGGTAATCCCTTGTATGAAGAGCGGCATATTCCGAATCGGGAAAGTAAATCCGGAGAGTGTGAAGGTCGGTAAGAACGTGAGCGTCACAGCGAGCATGAAAGCTGCTTCTTGCGTCTTCGAGACACTCGAAACGAATAACCCCAATCCAAGACCGCCGGCGAGAAACAGTAGCGTGAGAATGAAGAGCAAGAAATAACTGCCTTGCACGACTACGTCAAACAAAACAGATCCCGTGATAAGAATGATCACAGTCGAGATAAGCGAGATCAACACATAGGGCAGCATCTTTCCCGTTATGAGTTCGAGTGGCATTAGTGGCGATACATCCAACTGCTCAATGGTGCCACGCTCTTTTTCTTTCACGATCGAGAGCGATGTGGCGATCACGGTCGTCACCATGAGAATAAATCCGATCAAACCCGGTACAAGAAACTTTGCACTCTTGAGCTCTGGATTATACCAAATGCGTGGCCGGTAATCGATCGGGAATGTGGGGCGCTTAATACCCGCACGTTCGAGTGCTTCGAGCGAAACTTTGGTCGAATATTCTTGTGTGATTGCTGTCAGGTATCCGATATAAGTCGCAGCCATCGTGGCATTCGCACCATCGACAAGCACTTGCACTTTTGTAGAGTGCCCTGCGAGCAGATCTTCGGAGAAATTTGTCGGAATTACGAGGATCACTCTCGCTTCTGCGTGATCGAGCAACGTGTCGATTTGTTTGCGGTTGGAGAGTGTCGATTGTTTTGTGAAATATTCGGAGTGCAGAAATTGTGCACCAAAATCCCGACTGGTCGCACTATGATCTTCATCGAGCAGTGCAAGCGGTATATTTTTCACATCATAATTGAGCGCGTAGCCAAACATGATCAGCATGAACGCCGGTACAACAAGCAGCACTCCAAGCGAGCGCTTATCGCGTGCGATTTGGCGAAACTCCTTCTTGATCACTGGCCACACTCTTCGAAATTTCATGTTCGATTCGTCACTCCGATTTACGATACTACTCTTGGGCAGCGAACTCACCTGATCGCTGTTCGATCAAGTGAATAAAAACATCTTCCAGAGATGGGACGATCACATCTATACGACTCACCGCAATGTGATTCGCCGAAAGTAACCGTTCGATCTTCAGCTTACCCTCGTCGATACTCGCAACACTTACATGCAGATAGGTCCCAAATACAGAAGTCGAAATCACCCAAGGCTCCCCTTGCAGAAGTTCAAGCGCAGTGATAACGGAATCGCACTCAACTTCGAGAACCGGATCTTTTAGATACTCGGTCTTAAGTTCTGCGGGGCTTCCTTCGGCAATGAGCTTTCCCTCATGCAGCAATACGATTCGATTGCAGTATTCTGCCTCATCAAGATAATGCGTGGTCACGAAAACGGTCGTGCCACTATCGGCAAGTAGCAAGATCAGATCCCAAAACCTACGTCGAGTGAGTGGATCGACTCCGCCTGTGGGCTCATCCAGAAATACGATAGCGGGTTCATGCAGCACTGCACACCCGAGTGCGAGCCGTTGCTTCCAACCACCTGCGAGCTCACTCGTGAGCAATTGCTCTTTGCCAGTGAGGCCCGCCATTCCGACCACCCAATCCATTCGCGCTTGCAACTTTTCTTTTGTGAGACCGTAGATGCCTCCAAAAAAGCGAATGTTCTCCTCGACTGTAAGATCTTCATACAACGAGAAGCGTTGCGACATATAGCCAATGTTGCGCTTTACTTTATCGGGCTCACGATTGATATCATAGCCGGCAACCGTCGCCGTGCCTGAAGTTGAGCCGAGCAAGCCGCAGAGCATCTTGATCGTCGTCGATTTACCGGACCCATTCGCACCAAGAAATCCGAATATCTCACCTTTCTTCACGTTGAAGGTGAGATGATCGACAGCTGTGAACGTGCCAAACTTTTTTGTAAGCGCCTGAATGTCTATCGCGAGTTCCGGAGTATTCATGCGGCAGACATTAACGAGATGAACACGTTCTCAAGCGACACCGGCACGGTGCGCGTTTGCTCAACCACAATGTTGGCTTGCTCGAGTGTGCGAAGTATATGCGGCAGTTCTCGTGCAGGATCTTCCAGCTTCACGTTCAGTCGATCACCGAAAGCCTGCACATTGCTCGTCTCAGTTTGTGCCTTTAGTAACGTGTACGCTCGTCGAACTTCGGCACACACAATCTCCACCATAGTACCTTTGACCGTATCTTTGATACGCTTGGGTGCGTCGGCTATCATCAACTTACCATTGTTCACGAGTGCAACTCGTGTACAGCGCTCCGCTTCGTCGAGATAGGGCGTCGCCATGACGATCGTGATGCCTTCGTGCAGCAAGCTCGATAGTATCTTCCAGAAATCACGCCGTGAAACAGGATCCACTCCGGTCGTGGGTTCATCCAAAAAAATGATTTCAGGTTTATGAATGAGTGTGCACGCAAGTGCAAGCTTTTGCTTCATGCCGCCGGAAAGTTTATCGGCGAGACGGTTGCGAAATGGTGTGAGACGCGTGAACTCGAGCAGTTCATCCCGCCGTGCTTCATAACCTTTCACCTCATGTATCTCGGCAAAGAACTCGATGTTCTCGTCGACGGTGAGATCGGTGTATAAACTAAATCGTTGTGATAGATAACCGATGTGTCGCTTCAGCTCTTCGGTATTCTTGAGGAGATCGAAGCCGAGAATTTTCGCTGTGCCTGCTGATGGAGTAAGTATACCGCAGAGCAGACGAATGAGCGTCGTCTTCCCTGCCCCATCTGGACCGACGATACCGAACATCTCGCCGCGATCAACGGAGAAATCCATCTCGCTTACGGCTTCGACGTACGTCTTCTCGCCGGGCTTACCGAAACCGCGCTTGAGACCTAGAATTTCAATTGCTTTCTCAGGCAAGGCTTTATCCAGCGGGACCTTCTCAGGCAAGACTTTATCCGGTAACACTTTTTCAGGCATGGCGAGATTACTTTCCCGTTGCGATCCCAAGAGATGCATCGGCAGGTAGACCACGCTTCAACTCGTCGTTCGGATTTGGAATTTCGATCTTAACTCCGAAGACAAGCTTTGTTCTATCGTCCTTGGTTTGAATGTTCTTTGGTGTGAACTCTGCTTCGGGAGAAATATAGATGACTTTACCGATGTACGATTTTCCGGGCATCCCATCGATCACTACATTCGCAAGTCCGCCAAGTTTTACTTTTGGAAGTTCGGATTCTGTAACGTAGATCGTGAGATGAACTTTGTCGAGTTCTGTGACAGTGACAATCGTCGCTCCAGTGCCGATCAACTCTCCGGCTTCGACAACCTTATGCGTCACGATTCCATCGACCGGAGAAATGATATAGCAATCGTTGATCATCTGTGCAACCCGTGCCTTCGCGGCGTTTGCTTGCTCGACGCGTGCGAGCGCTGCACGGAGATCTTCGGGGCGTGTGAATTTTCGGAGTCGTGCGACACCCTGCTTCGCAGCCTCGATCTGCGAACTCGTGACGTCATATTTGCTCTGCGCAGCATCCAATTGTTCTTTTGTCGCCGCACCTTCCCTGGTTAGGGCTTCAATACGAAGGAGTTCTTGGGCAGCCAGTTTGTGATTGGCTTCAGATTGCGTTACTGATTCTTCGGCTTGTTGAATGTCTTCGGCACGAGCACCTTTCTTTAGTAGATCGGCCTGGGCAACTGCTGCCGAAAGTGCGGCGTCGGCTTCACGCAACTGCAGATCGAGTGTCACGTGATCGATGATTGCGATCGTATCACCGATTTTGACATGTGAGCCTTCGTCGACGGATAGTACCTTTAGCTGCGACGCAGCTTTGCTGGAAATATTTACTTCGGTGGCCTCGATGGTGCCGGAGGCCTTGATCGTGTTCTTGTCACCACTTCCAGAGCACGATGCGATCGATGCGGTGAGCACAATAATGAGTAACGTTTTGCTGATGAAAGGAAATGCGTTCGATCGCGTCATGTGCTTTCTTGCAGAAGAGAATAGTTCGGATATCACGGACAAATTGAGTTAGGATTTGTGCTCTTGGTGCGAGCGTCACTTGGTACGCTCGGAAGCGGGCAATGGTTTCTTAGTAATAGATATAAGAATTTAACGTTTCCGAGCTTCCTTTGCTTCCCGTGTGGATACCTACAAACAGGAGACGAACTGGGTCAGCTTTTATTGTCTCCAGTTCACACGGCAGACGCGTTCGCCGTCGGATTGAAAAAGCACTGCACCATCGCGATCGGTTCTTGCTATCGCTGCGCCCACAGCTTTCCAACGATGCAACGTTTGAATTGCGGGATGACCAAAAACGTTGTGTCTGCCAACGGAGATAACGGCACAATTTGGTCGTGCGAGTTCGACAAGCGCCGTCGATGAACTTGTGCGGCTCCCGTGATGCGCGACTTTCACTAAGTCGCTCTTTAAAAATTTGCCATATTCCTTCACCATCAGATCCTCATCGCTGCTTTCGACATCTCCTAGCAAAAGTGCGCTAGTTTTTCCATAGACGATCTTTACTGCGAGCGACCCATTGTTGAGATTATTGCCTCTTGATGGACCGGTTCGATCGACAAGATTGCGACCCGGATGCAAAACATAGATCACGACAGAATCACCAAGATGAAGTGTATCGCCTGTAGAAAGTCGCGCAGTGTTCACTTGACTCGCACGGATTTGTCGATCGAGATATCGCACGATCGCATCCTTGGCATGCTCGCCCGTGTGATAGAGCGTACCGAGCGGAATATTTGGCAGCATTGTGAAGAGTCCACCAAAGTGATCGAGATGCGTGTGACTCAACATTGCGAATTGAAGTCGATTCACACCTTCGGTTTGTAAAAATGGCAGCACATCTCTATCAGCTCTCGCCCTCACTCCGCTCGTGACTCCACCAAAATCGAGCATGCACGTTTCCCCTTCCGGCGAGCGAATAAGAATGCAATCACCTTGTCCAACATCGAAGAAGAGCATCGAGAGTTTACCATTCGGGATCAGCGTGCTCTTCGCAAACGGAATGCCGAACGAAGTGAGCATAGCCGCAATCACAAATGCACAACTCATGCGTAAGGCAGCGAGGCGCATCGAGGCAGCGCGTGCTGCAAAGATTGTCGCGAGAACAAACAGCACGACACACATCGCACCCGGCGCTCGTAAGGGAATTGCAGCATTCGGAAGGCTCGCAGAAAAATGGGTTAGCCAAAGAAGAAAACGAGTCATTGCCGCGAGCGCATCACCATACACAATTCCGAGCCAGTGCGAAAGTGCGTTCAAAGGAATCACCAGAAATCCGAGCGATGTAATAACACTGGAGATCGGAACGATCGGAATATTCGCAAACACTCCTACGAGCGAGAACCTATGAAATTGAAGCAACGTAACCGGCATCGTAGCTATCGCTGCTGCTACGGAAAGCAAAAGTAGCTCCGCACCGCGGACTAAGAGCGTAATAGGTTTGGAGAGCGGGCTTTCTTCCGGGATGAAGAGCCGCTTCAATTCGGGGTAGAGAATTGCGAGACCAAAGACTGCGCTGTACGAGAGTTGAAATCCCGCATCGAAAAGATCGTAGGGTTGCACGAGCAACGTTATCAGCGCCGCACTCGCCACGATATTCAGCCCATCCGGTTTTCGCTCCACGATTCGCGCGAGAAAATAAAGTTCGATCATGATGAGTGCGCGAACTACCGATGGCTCCAGACCGACGATCAAACAATAGATCGCAACACCGATCATGGAAATTACAAGTCGGACCATGCGTTGATGGATCGCGAACAACTTCAACAAGCCAGCGATGACGAGTGAAACGATTGCAACATTGAATCCGCTTACTGCAAGAATATGCGATACGCCCGCCTGCGTAAAATCACTAAGCGTACCATCGCTAATCTCCGAACGCTCACCCAGCACAACAGCGCTGACAAAACTCCGACTCGTCGAATCGTGTATCGCATCCACCAATTCTCCATGGGCGATTTCACGCCAAGAAATAAATAGCGCAGTGGCGCGCTGCCATAACGAGGTGTCGTGTGAGGCAGAATCAATATGATAATCAAAGCGCGTGCGAAGATGTACTCTACAAACCGCACCAGTCCTCTCGTGAAGCCGAACGTCGGAGGAATATTCATCGGGATTGGTTGGAGGCATGAGCGGCTCGAGCGACGAAAAAACGGTAAGCTTATCACCCTCTCGCGGCAATGCGATCTCCTCATCGGCGTCACTCGAAGATACGTCAACCACAATGAGATCATCGACAGCATAACGAACGGAATCGAGAACAAGCTTATCGGTTCGGAGCAAGAAACTCGACCCGTATGCGTTCTCCCGTGTCGCACCGGCAACTCTACCGCTTAACATTACGTGCTCGGGTTGTAACTCTGCGATGCTTCGGAGAGAACTGGATTCGTACTGTGCATCGGGAATGGAGACAAGCCCGACACCAAGCGCAAGATATGCGAGTACAATTATGGGAACCCGCGAGAGAGGCACACGCCGGAATAAAATTGCAAGTTCTGCCGATAGAATAAGTGCGAAAAGAGCCGCAAAAGTAAGTACTACTGGAGCGCTATGAACAACCCGTGTGAGTGCGATGCCAGCAGCGATTGCGCTGAAGGCGAGGAGTGCAGGTCGGGAGCGAAAGAATGGATCACCTGACACGATACACTCCTACATAATTATCGAGCTAAGATCATTCTTCGGGTCATGACCACTCCACCCGAACGCAAGCGAGCATAATACACTCCTGAACTTAGATTGCTTGCATCGAACCTAATGGCATAGTGCCCTGTCTTTTTGACTTCATCTACTAACACAGCGACAGGCCGATCGAGCACATCCGTTACTTCGAGTGTCGTATAACTCTCATGCGGAATATCGTAGTGGATCACCGTTGATGGGTTAAACGGATTTGGCATATTTTGCTCGATGTAGACCTGCTGCGGAATGTCAAGTTGCTGACTCAGATGCACGACAGCACAAGTCGAATCCAGCGTGATCAGTCCGGTCTGCACATTGCTCAGAATACATGGCCCCGACGCGATCGGACTGTTAAGCAGGTGTACATCAAAGCCAATGCTAATCGGATGCGTCGATGTAAATGGATCCTCGCCATTCAGCGTACTCGTAAACTTGAGAAAGATCAGCGGACGTAACTCTGTCGGTCCTCCACCCCATACCAAACTATCCTGCATACATTGATATGTCAAGACCTCATGCCCAGCAACACCGGTTTGATAGCCATACCCGAAGTACGACATCGTGTTATCCTGTGCGAAATCGGTCAGCGATAAATACGTCGAGTCGTAGGAAAGTGTCAGCGTGTATCCGTTGGCATGGAACGGAGTCAGATCGGAAACCGCATACACCGGAAGCAACGTGCTCTCACCGCCCAAGATGTGTACTTTTTGTGAAGCCTTGAATTCCAGTGCGATACTATTCGAAACCGCAGAGAGCGGTATATCCTTCGATGTGCCCTTTGGAATATTTGTATAAACAGTCGCAACGGCAGATTTCGCGCCTCCGGTTTGAGGTGCAAAACGAATGTGCACATCTGCTGTACCGAGCGCAGGAACAGACAACGGCAAACCTGTCGTAATTACAAAAGCGGAGCTGTTTGCGCCGGACAGAATCACCGAATCAATATTCAGTGGGACATCGTTGCCGTTCGTCACAGTGATCGTCCGTTCTTCATTATTGCAAGTGATGATCGTATCGAAGGTCGGAATGCTAAGCGTTGCAGCTTCTATCGTCTCAATGCGAGCGATCAGAATGATCTCCTTCTTCATTCCATTCTTCGACAGCACAGTAAGCTTAGCGATCTTCAGTCCGTTGATCGGATCCGGTGTAAAACGCAAGGTGACGGAGGCAGGGTGACCACGTCCTGTGTCAACGGTGAATGGTATTGTGAGTGGAAGATATTGGAAGTTCGAAGCATCGGTCCCATCGATTCTCATCGTCGAGATCACAGTAGCTGCACTTCCAAGATTTCCGATGAAGATAGTCGAGTCTTTGGCAGGATCGGTCTTAGCAAAGAGACCGAAATCTACTGTGTCGATCGGGTTTGATGTGAGTGAATCGCTAAAACCGGCAGGCCGATCGAGCACACCTCTTCCATAAAGATCCACAACGTATGCACGGAGGTGATCCGTCTTTGCACTTAGCTGCGTGTGCATGCGACGATTGAGTTCTTGCGGATTGAACTCGATCGTCATCGCGACCGATTGTCCTTCACCGATCTTCGCTGGATTGGTAAGCGTCGGATTGGGATTCGTCACATAAAACTTTCCGGTATCCTGTGTACGTCTTGGAAATCCATAGACATCGATCAGGTCGCTCGAAATATTCTTGAGCAGAACAACGGTGTCGAACTTCCCTGTAAGGTCGGGATTCAAGAGCCTATCTTTGAAGTCTATAATCAGATCAACCGTTTTGAGTGGCGTGATCGTCTTGATGAGCGTACCACCTGTGTATGCATAACTATCGACATTGCCGAGAGCATACACTGTAGTACCGAATGGCTTTGTACCTTTCAAGTTATGCGTACCTTGTGGAACCGCGATCTGTGCATAAACATAATTACTTCCCGCGATCGTCTTAAAGCTGGACGCTGGAATTGGAGCGCCATCAAGCGTCATGGTCGAGACACCACTCGCATCGACAACGATATTGACAAAGTTACCTGTAAACGCTTGTGGATTCACAACGCTGACTATGGTGTACGATGTCGTGAACTGCTCCACCGGAAATACAAGCGCAAGCGCGGGATCACCGTAGGCGGGATGCTGACGATTCATGTTTGCACCCCAACTGGTATGCATGAATTGCCCGACGAGGATCGGGTTGGTAGCGTTGATCGACGTCACACCTGTAATCGCTTTGATCTCATAGAAATCACCGGCGTTAAGCTTTGCGGCGAATGCTCCATTCACAGAAATTGTGTTGTTATCTTCGGCCGAGACGACTCGTACCAGATCAGGGCGCTCCGCAGTTGTGTATGGCACAACAAGCGCCGAATCGCCCCATGCGCTTACCGGCGGTAGCTGCTCGATAAGATGATCGCGACTTGGAGTGCCATCAATATTTGTAGCATCTGATGGAATGGCTGCGCGTTTGTGCCCACTAAAGACCGCGATAGCCTGATCGGATTCGATGAGCGAACCCGTAATGTCGTTCGAGTTGTCATTCTCATCACCTTGCACCATGTACACATCACCCGAATTGAGAATGATCGTGAACGGAATACCTGCCTGACGTCCCGCGTTGGTCTTCGCGCGAGGTGTGATGGTAACGTGCGTGCTATCATAGACTCCAGCGATCAACATTTCACCAGGTGTCTGCTGTCCACCAGAGCCAGCTTGTGAAGTCGGATAGCACATCGCGCGATACTCTGTACCAAGCACGTCGGTCGGCAATGCCATAAATGCGTCACTCGAAAAGGTCTTGTGGTTCATTCCGTAGACGGCGACCTCGCTATCTGACGTAATGTGAACCGCCATTCCGCTAATAACGCGTTCATCATCGACGATCTCAACGGAGCCATTCGAAAGATCGCTCGGAAGAATTACAGTTGTGATCGCACCAGGGACAGTTGTGAATGTTTTGCGAAAACCGAGCGCGGGTACTTCGACTGTACCTTTTGCCGGAACATGGCTAGTGATGTAAAGCGCCATCAAATTCTCTGACTCACCACCACCCAGGTTTGCGCCGAATGCTACAAAGAAATTCGTACCAAGATTATCGGGTTGCGCTTGTGCATGCGCAACGTGTGAGCCCAAAACGAGTGTGGTACAAAATGCGAGTATCGAGAGAATGCGAAGAAGAAGCTGCTTGGATCTCATTTGAGAATTGAGCCGTGCACTTGGAAAATTTTTCTCAGGTCATTTTAGGAGCCCATGATCGGCAGTGGCAGACGTAAGCGTCTGCATGCCCCATTTAACAACGCATCAAACTGTCCATAGTTACACCAAATTCGGCCGAGGTAGTGCGAGTAGTCCTCTCTACGAATTCGACAAAGTTAGCTGCTTTGGAATATTAGCTATGGTGGCGTTATGTGTTGCTATATCTCTAAGACACGACAGAGGTCAAAAGGTAACAGTGTTTTCACCACTCACAAGTATTTTCTGCCAGATAATCGTCGAAAATCTGTCGCTCGAACTACTTTGCTACAAGCTAAGCCTCGAACTCGCCTTCTCTATCGGGTGATCGAGAATTTTGTGCTCAGCGAGACATGCTTTGCGGGGTCATCCGTGCCGGTTGCCTCAAGTCTCAGGAATCTTGTACCGCTCACCTTGAGGAGACTTGCCGGAATTTCGATCGAACTCTTACCTTTCGCGACCGAGTACGCATCCTGAGTAAACAGAACATTTCCGCCCGCATCAGCGAGCGTCCATTTGAGCATGAGTGCTTGGCCTGCGGTAAATGGTACGCTCAACCCCTGACCATCACCGGCTTTGATCGGATCGGGCCTCGGTGCTTCTACGGAAAGCAACGGATTGCGCCCAAGAAACTCGCTACGCAATATTTCGTCACCACATTCATTGGCATAAAATAGGCTATCGCCGCGCTTCGCGAATCGGAAAGCGCAAGGTTGATCGACAAAGTCGATCATTGGGGAGACAGTTGCGAATGTGTCGGTCGTCACGAATGCACGAGCGAGTACTGTCAGGAGCAACCTGTTCGTGGTGTCAGGAAGCGTTGAGATGTGTTGGTTCGTCGCAACGATTGTATAGGTGTGGCTTATCTCATCCCAACTGAATGTCATGTTCTCCGGATCGCCTGGTTTCAGCACGGTCAGCGAACCAGTACGGTCGAGTCCGATCGGTTGAAACGTACCGTTCGAAAATTTTAGCTTGAGCGTAAAGTTATCCAGTTCTTTCCGGTTTGTCCATTGACCGCTGAGATAGATCGGCAAACGGAATGGATCGCGATCACCGGCGCTCGGTGTGAAGGAAGGCGCAACCGTCGAAAGCGTAAAGATCTCCGCCTTACGTTCAAGCACAAACACAAACGAATCAACAAGATCAGGCACGTCGCCAGCATACTGATACAGATAGAGCACCATACGCTGCGTGCCGTTGAGCGAGTCAGCGGGAAACTGATAACTCACCTTGAGTGGGAAGGTACCTCCGCTCGGAATGTGAATCGGAAATGCAACATTCTCTCGCGTGAACCCACCCGAACTTCCGGCGAGCGACGCACTATCGAAACGCAATGGGAAATTCACATACGGATTGTGAATTTGTATTGTCGTAACGATTGGATCACACGAAGTGATAACACCGAGATCGAACGGCCCAGACTGATCGAACTCGGCGTGGGACACTACGACCTTTGCGTGCGCGATCTCGATCGGCTCATTCTTAGAGTCATTGAGAATTCTAACGGTATCCCAAAACTCACCGGGCTGTTGAATATAGAAATGACAGATGCCCGGAATAAAGTTATTCTCGAAGAGTGTGTAGTTGACTAAGTTCGACGAAGCAACGGGATACTCGAAGAAGAAAAGATTTGTCTTATCAGTGAATATTAACCTTTGCAATATGCCTTGCATCGAGCCGGTGTTTCGAATGGTGTCGAGCAGCGTTGCCTCGGAAACCGGTGATGGCAATTTTTGCGGCGTGATCGTGCCAAATTCCAAAAGTGGCGGAGTCGCGATGATGTAGGGCTCTACGCCCACACCGAGCAGTGTATCGAGTTTGCTTTCATTCGCACCCTTCACTCGGACGATAGCTTGGCGTGGACCAGTGGTGCTCGGCGTAAACGTTGCGCTTAGCCCTTGCCAGACCGCATTTACACCACCGAGTGTATCGAGTTTAACAGTCGAGGTGCTGAAATCAACATCGGACGTGATTCGAAAATCGTTGCTGTCGGAGTAATCAGGCGTTGCACCTTTATAAAATTCTATCGCGACTAAACTTGTCGTGTCGGTGCCGACATTGCTTACAAGCACCTGTGCACTCGGAGATAATCTGCCAACGCGAATTTTTCCGAAATTATGATTGCCGGAGGCGAGATGCGGTTGAATGCCTCGGCCTTTCAATACTACAAAGGGTTCGTTTGGCGCTTGTTGCGTCGGTACGCTGTTCTTTACAGAGGCAAGCACGGACTTGTATCCTTCGGTCGTCGGGCTGAATGAGACGGAATCCTCGTAGGTCTGCGAAGTCAGCAAGGTTTGCTTTCCGAATGGCGCAGCTCCAAACTCCGTCGAAAGTACCGCAGCTTGTATCTTCGTGTCAAAAATATCGGCCCCAGGTCCATTGCCGGTGCAAGTTATTGTGAAGAGACTGTCGCGCTTTCTGCCGACGCGCACTCTTCCAAAATCAATCGTATCCGGCACGACGCCGATCAGATTCGAAGTCAGCGCAACAGCGTTGCCGAGCAATTTGATAAAGACGTTCTTGCGTGACGACGACCAGACTCGAATCAGCGCACTATCGAGCCCAAGTTTGCTCGGATGAAAACTGAAGTGCGCCGGAATAGCCGAACCCGGTCCGAGTGAGATCGGGCTGAACGCAGAATCAAGAATTGTGAACGCATTGGAATCTCCGCTCTCCCACGTGTAACGATACACCGAGATCGTGTCAAGCAAGAGTGATTGCGTATAGGCCGAGATTACATGTGTGAGCGAATCTTTGTTCGTGTGAATGGTCACGATGCGAAAATCAAGATCGATCGCGTAGAGACTATCTGTATAATTAAAATCGCCACCGCCCGGAATCGTATAAGAATCAAAAATTCCAAAGCCATACGTCTCTGCATAACATGGCAGGGTGCTCTCGATGCGTTGCTGTCCACTCTTGGCATTCAGTATAACCCACGCATATCGGGTGCCGGGGATTGCACGAAATGGTGTCTGCGGTTGTAGCAGGTAGCCATTGTAAGTAGTCGAGAGCTTGGCCGCCGTATCAACGACGAGCAACAAATGATGTTCTGAGAACGAAGCGTCGTCCGGAATGCTCGGTATGGTGTAGAACGTGGACATGTTCTCGATCGGCTGAACGACCGTCATGTCAGGGTCACCCGGGGGCGCACTGTCAGCGATCGCAGTCTGCATGTACTTCACAACCATTGCCGGAAGAGAAGTCTCGACATACGACATCTGGCCTGCCATGAATTGATAGTACGTCCCCTTGACAAGTGTTGCGACTTGTGCGCCATTGACTTTCACGATTGTACCATCGTCGGATGGCAGTACGCGAACCATATCACCTCCAGTCGGCCGATGGCCTGTACCATCTTGTCCGGATGAGACGACTGCAAAATGATTGCCCCATGTTTCGACCGGAGGAAGTTGTTCGATAATGTGGTCACGTGAGGTGTGCCCTTCTGTCAACCGTTTAATGTCAAACTCGAGCGAGTCCGGAGCCATCGCACGTTCGTGTCCACTGAATACCGCAACCGGTTGATCGGCGGTGACAGTGGACGATGTCAGATCACAATCAACATTCGGCACTCTGCCGGTATAGATCATCGCACTTGATGTGTCGATCTTTCGTACGAGCGCTCCAAGTACAGTATCAAACACGAGATAAGGTGTATAAACCGGAATGACCGATAGCACACCGGTATCGCGAGCCATAAGTTGAAATACCTGACCGCGATTCAGCGTGACGGTGTATGGAATCCCACGTTTGTACCTACCACTATAAGAATCGGCCGAGAGCGTAAACGTTACGTGCGTGTTATCAACGACTGCGGCCACCGCAAATTCGCTGCGAGGATTTTTGTCACCTGGGAGAACGCTACCATAATAATTTAGCGCATTACGCAAACTTGCGATCACATAATTTTTTCCGAGCGATTCCATCGGAAGCGCGACATACCCATCCGAACTTAGCCAGTTGTGCGCAAATCCATAAACCGCAATGACATCTTCGGAAACAACATGCACCACTTGATCAAGTGTCATCTCGGTCTCATCACGTCCGAGTGATGCATACGGTGGTAGATCGACCGTAGTCAACCCAGCAGGATCGGTAGTTACACTTTGCGACCAACCACCGCCACAGAACACTTTTACATGTGTTCGCGCGCGAGAAGAAATATAGAGTCTGCGATAGGGTGCCGGTGTCCGTGGTGGATCATCCGAACCTACGACAGAAAGAAACACGAGATAAAATTCACGACCACTCGTTACGTACGTTTGCTTTAGTGGTTGAGAAAAAAGTTTGGGAAGTTTGTGATTGAGCTTGTGTGGGTTTCCGGCGACTGCCTGCATCGGCACACCCTGGGTAGCCGGAGCTTCGAGCGGCGCAGTGGGCCGCTTTGCGAGCCCTTCGAACTTCATTTGCGCCTCTGCCAGATTGCTCAAGCCGAGCGCCATAATCGCGAAGACGCAGCAAACGACCACTCGTGATGAATAGACGCCCACTCCCGCACATTGCCGCGAACTGCTCCGGCTCTGAAGCTCAAAAAGCATCAGTCAGTGATAAAAAATAGCCTAATCATCAGGCAATGAAACGCATTCTCAAATCGAGATAGAATAACTCTAAAAGAGATGACTCTGTAAAAACAAATCCGACGAACTCACTTAAATAAAGGAGGCACACAAACTGCACCTCCTTCCACCTCAATTTATTAGCAGCAAGAATTAGCGTGCAAGCACCAATGAATGACGCTCGTTAATTCCGAGCTTCACCGAGTGCAGTTCATACGTATAGTGTCCTGCAGCCAAACCCGTCTTCTCAAAACGAATAGAGTGCGTCCCGGCAAAGTTCTCGCCGTTTACAAGTTCTTGGACAAGTCTTCCAAGATCGTCATACACACGCAAGGTCAGATCCGCCTTTTGGTCTAACGTGTAGGTGATCGTCGTGAATCCGGTAAACGGATTTGGGTAACTTGTAGAAATATTCGTCGCCTGCGCACCAACCGAAACTCCATTCGCGACTGGTGGCAATATCTGAACACGGATATCGCTCGAAGCGAGATCAAACCAACGCGGCGAGTGCGAGTAAAACTTTACAGTACCTGTGAGTGGCTCTGTGTTTGGCGGAGTCACATCAATGTGCATATCGCGCTCTTCGTTCATCTCCATTCTCGAATGATCGAAGTCGATCGGCTCGTGGATCGTTGCGGTGTAAAGATGCTTCGCATACCCATCAAGTTCGACGACGGCGCTATCGAGATAAAGCTCACTTGCGAGGATATTGCGAATATGAATCGTGCTCTTCTTGCTTCCCGCATCCGAAGCAGCCGGCACAAGACCGCCGCCAGTCGCAACGATTCCACGCAGTGGTTTCAGCACTGCACCTGCCGTGTAACCATACGAATCAACCTTCCCAAAACCATAAGCAAGGATAGTGAAACCCTGCGCAGGCGCATTCGTTGTACGAATGAGATGGCTTCCCGGAGGCACAGATACAGTTGCAACGGCATAGTTGGTACCGTTGAGTGCCGTTGTGATTGTTGTGAAGCTGGTAGTCGGAATCAGATTGCCATCGAGTACGATCTTACCGACAGCGCTAAGCTCTGCGGCGATAGCCACATAATTTTCCGTGTACGAAACATCTGGGCTCGTAAAAAACGTAAAATCATTATAGGTCTGATTCACCGGAGGCACGATCGCGAAGAATGGATCACCCTCCCCTAGATTATTGGTTGCCGTGTGACAGAACATTCCGACCAACACCGGAGAGTTGCCGCTCTCGACAGCGACAGGTCCTGTGATTAGTGTATCGCGAGATTGATCGTGATTAAGGGGGTTGCCCCATACTACTCCGCCGATCTTCACGATAGTGTTATCATTCAAAG
>JBDTCS010000005.1:0-20012 GCA_039923455.1 Kapaibacterium sp. (SeqCode)
CGCGAAAAAGTTACATTTGATTTACCTTGAAGGATATTTTGATGAGTTGGATGCAAAGACAATCGTTGTAGAGAAAAAATATGTAGATAGAGACTTTCTCGAAGATTTCGCGGCATATTATGTACGAAGCTTTGCGCGTTATGAAAGAGTTTGTACTCGGATTCATTTCTTCGCTCACGATTTTACGCCTGAAGAATTCGAGGGGGTCTTACAGGAAACTCCTGCAGACCCTTTAATCGAAGAAATGCAGAAGAGTTACCTAGGCTTTATAGTAGTAAAGCCGATTCCGATAACAATGATCGGGCGTACCTGCCTACGCACCTATATATCTCACCCAGATAGGAAATTCCCGCTGATAAGATGCTATCATGTTAATCTTTTTGGAATAAAACTAGAAGTGCAATCTATTCCTTATCAAGAACAGGATAGAATTGTAGCGGCCTGCGCATCCAGTGCAATTTGGTCAGCCTTCCATTCGACGGCTCATCTTTTTCAACATCAGATTCCATCACCTTACGAGATTACGAGTAGTGCAACGAAGGATACACCTTTCTCAAATCGTCATTTTCCGAATGAAGGGCTGACTCCCGATCAAATGGCATACGCTATCCGAAGCGTACACTTAGAGCCAAATTTAATTGAGGCGGAATATGATGAAATAGTTAAAGCAACGATATATGCTTATCTCAAAGCAGGGATACCCCTGGTGTTCGGTGTGCAATTATTTGATGAGAGCTCGAAATTGATAATAGGGAGGCACGCTCTTACAGTTGTTGGTTATAGATTAGAAGGAGGTACACCCCAAAAATTTGGACCAAACGACTTCTATCTATCATCTTCACGAATCAAAAAAATATATGTGCACGATGATCAAGTTGGTCCTTTTGCACGAATGGAATTTGATGACCAAAAAGTTACTCTTAACACTTCGCCAGGCGGTTCCAGTTATGATTCCTTAAGTACTTCGTGGTTCAATAAATCTGGGCAAATCGGGGATATTCGTGCAATTCCGAAAATACTTATTATCCCTCTTTATCATAAAATTCGCATACAATATGAGGTAATATTAAATACGATTTATGATTTAGATCGACTTGTTAAAGCGGGTGCCGCGGGTATAGGTAAAAGACTCGAACTTGAATGGGACATATTCTTTTCTCAACTTAATGACCTAAAAACGGAAATCTTCGATGATACGAATCTTCCTCCGGACGAAAAAAAAGGTCTCCTATTAGCGGAACTGCCTAAATACATCTGGCGTGCTTCCGCGACAACCCCTCAATATGAAAGAATTGAATTTTTATTTGATGCAACTGACATAGAGCAAGGCAAGCTTTTTTTGCAGATTGTCAAATATTCTCCGCAATTGAATGCAATATTTCAAAGCATTGCGGTTGGTTCTGATCTCGCGAAAATCGACTCATTGCAGATACGAGCAATTTTTGAAGCATTACGTGCTACTTGATCTAATGAAGTTTCGCCCCTAACCAAGTCCATAAAATATTAGGAGCTACTAGGGGTACTCTAGGCGCCTCAACTTCGAAAGTTATACAGTATAAGGGGCCTCTCGGAAGTCTTTGATGGTCACGCTTGAAGATAGTGGTCGGCATATCTACTAATAGTCACACCCTGACCCTCATAATCGCGTCAATAACTCCCTGATCCCCAACCTTCGGTCAAATTTCTCCTCAGTAGTTTTTCAGTAGCTCGTCTCGCAACTTTCGGCATTCGGCTTGGCTTAGAATAAGCAGCTGTGTTGTGTGTGTTCTCGAACCAAATATAAAATCATGCGTAACCTCGTCGGCCAGCGTAACCTCGTAGGGCGGTTGCTTCTTTTGCTTGTGTCGTTGGTGGCACTGAGCGGGTCAGCGATTGCGCAAAAGGAAAACAATCTTTGGTATTTCGGTGATAATGCGGCGCTTGATTTTAATGTAGTATCAGGAATCTGATGCGGCTTTTTAATTCTTGACTTTGCATTTGCGGATTATCCACGCGGCGAAACATTTTCGTTTGAGACTCGTAGAAAGAAAAACGGAAATTATTGTTCGGTGCTCACGATAGCCTTTCCCTCCAAATACCTCGATTTTCCATGCTTCCAAATTCAAGCTCAAAAAACGACCAATTTCTGGCTGTGGATAATTGATTTTTGTGAATAGCAATTCACACACCTTCATTGCACAAACGAAGCTCGATAGTGCATTTTACAAGGCGACCGGAGTTGATCAAATTGGCGAATGCCCAAAATCGCTCGAATTAGACTCATGAAAGATCTTGGCACTAACTTTATATGTCATATAAGACAGATGGGTCGTAAGTGCCCGATGGACGAAAGATGCCGACAGCATTTCATGCGAGGTGCAAGTCGGAAAGTGTGATGAAACGTCAAAGAACTACGCGTATGAAGCAAAGAATATTATTACTCCTCGGCATAACTACCATACTCTCGAGCACCGGAATGCTTTCGAACACTGCGAGTGCGCAGTTGATCGATACAACGGAAGCCAAGCGTGAATCGCTTGCGATAACGGTTTATAACAATAATCTCGGAGTCATTCGCGATGTGCGAAGATTTTCGATCAAGAGTGGTACGAATGAAGTGCGAATGCGCGATGTGCCTGCGCAGATTGATCCGACAACCGTCAAGATCACCGATCACGAACACGCAAACGTGATCAACGTGACCGAACAGAATTACGAATACGATCTCGTTAGTCAAGTAAAATTGCTCGAGAAATACATTGATCATACTGTGACGCTGATCGATGAAAAAGGTATGAAGATCGAAGGGACACTCCTTTCTGCATCCTCGGATGATATCACACTCGCGACGCCGAATGGGATTACGATGATTCCCAGTCTTGCAAAATATCAGGTGCAAGTTGCACAACTTCCGGCCGGGCTTATCACGCGACCGACGCTATCTGGCGCTTGGAATCGGATCGAGCGTTGCCAAATGAACCGCTGGAGGTGCTTTATCAAACCGCTGGGATGTCATGGCATGCCGAATATATTGCTGCACTTAGCGACGATGATAGATCGCTCGATCTTACCGGTTGGGTGAGCATCGAAAATAATAGTGGTGCGTCATTCCCGAATGCAAAACTGAAGTTAGTCGCCGGTGACGTGCATCGATACACGCCGAGACCGCCCGCAGCGTTAGACTATGAGGCGGGTGTTTCGAGCTTTGGGAAAGCAGTAGCACCACAATTTGCGGAGCGCGGAATGTTCGAATATCATCTATATGACCTGCAGCGTAAGACCTCGATCAATAATGCAGAAGTGAAGCAAGTCTCGTTGCTCGAAGCAAGTGGTGTGAAGGCAGAGAAAAAATATACGTATCTCGGCGGAAAGAATGTGGAGGTGACGGTTGCGTTTCAAAACTCGGAAGAGAATCACCTCGGAATACCGATACCGATGGGGACGGTGCGTGTGATGAAACGTGACAAAGATGGCACGCTCGAATTTGTAGGTGAAGATCACGTCGAGCATACACCTCGCGATGAGAAGCTTACACTAAAAGTTGGCGATGCATTTGATCTCCTTGGCGAACACGTAACGACCGACGAACACAATCTCGGTTCGCATGCGAACTCTGCTTCTTACGAGATAACACTCAAGAATCGCAAAGACGAGAATGTGACGATCGATGTAGTCGAAGAGGTCGGGACCGATTGGGAGATCACGAAAAACTCAATGGATTTTGAGAAGAAGAATGCATCGCAAATCGTCTTCCATGTCCCCGTCAAAGCGCGTTCGGAGCAGAAGGTAACCTACACGATCGTGCACCGTTGGTAAAGTAGACCGGCGAAAAAGCCACGTTAATAAAGGCCTGTCATTGCGACAAAAAACGTTGAAGCAATGACGGGTTTCGACAAGGAAGTTGGAGGGAGAAATTCTACGGAATCTTTAAATCACCGAATCGGTGTTAGGCCGGAGTCGTGAATCTAATTAGGGCATTTAGCTCAGTTGGTCCAGAGCGTTCGCCTCACACGCGAAAGGTCGCAGGTTCGAACCCCGCAATGCCCACCATGTTTCTCCACCCTGTTTCGGGTCTGAAACAGTAGAACGGATTCCCCAAGCAAGGGGAATCCGCTCTATCAAACTCTAGTTTTTCCGCAAGCTCTCTTATTTCTTCCTCGTCTCCAGAACATCCTTTGCACCTTCCAAGAACGAATCGATATCTTCTTCGGAAGTATAGATATGTGCGCTGAATCGGTTCGCATTCAGATTCGATTCCGGCACAACACGCGTGCGAACTTTGTGACGCGCTAAAAGTGTGTTCGCGAAATCATGGTAGTCCATATCGCGAAGCTTGATCGTTGTAAGACCGGTGATAGAGGTAGGTGGAGTCAGCATATCGTAGTGACTTGGAACGTGTTCAGCAAGTCCTTTGCGAATACGCATCGTGAGTGATTGAATTCGCGCTTCGATCTTTGCGAAACCGATTGCTTCCATGAACTCGATCGCGCCGAGCAATCCGTCATAGAGTGCAAAATTTTGCGTCGCGAAATCATAGCGCGATGCCGAAGGAAGAAAATCCAGCTTGCCATCGTAGCCCCAATATTTGTCGGATTCAGCGCCTGCCCATGTTGGTATCACGTGATCGAGCGTCTCGGGAGAGATATAAAGAAAGCCAACACCCTTTGGTCCGCAGAGCCACTTATGTCCGCAACTGGTGTAGGCATCTGCGCCGATCTCTTTCACGTTGAGCTGCATCATCCCGGGTGGATGTGCACCATCGAGCATCACTCGAATGCCGCGATTGTGCGCCATACGAACGAGTTCTTTTACGGGCAAAACCTGTCCGGTTGTACACGTAACATGGGGCACCGCTATTGCTTTTGTGCGAGGCGTGAATGCTTTTTCGAATCGATCGAGTGTGGTCGCATCGTCCGGAGCGAGCGTGACGAATTTGATTTTGATTCCGTCGCGCTTTGCTCTTGCAAGCCAGGGAACAGCATTGCCACCATGCTCTTGATCGGTGAGAATCACTTCATCGCCGCTCTTAAGTTCGAGGCCGCTGGATATGATCGAGATCGCCTCGCTGACGTTATGCGTGAATGCGATCTCATCCGGCCCGGCAGCACCGATTACGCGAGCGATCGCTTTCTTGATTGCCTCATGATCGCCGCCATAATCGCCGGTCCTATCGACATGCGCGATGCGTGCCGTGACACGATCGGTGATGACCTTCGGACTCGGCCCCATCGTGCCGTTGTTCATATAGATCAGCTCTTGCGAGATCGGGAATTGTGCGCGGATATCGTCCCAATACTTTTTCTCTTCAGCGCTAATTTTCTCGTTCATACTGATTGGTGAGTTCGGCTCTGATTGAGCAACGATCGGTTTCGCAAAAAGGGTATCGGCGAATGCACTCGCAACGAGTGGTGTGGCAGCTGTCATGTGCAAAAATTTTCTACGGTTCATGAATGGTTATTCCGGTGCGCGCAACATTTGAGAAGTGTCACGCCAGTGTAGGAAAACGAATGAAGTGGGAAAACATTCACCGTTCCGAACGGTTTTGGGGAGAGTACTCGCGCTCAGTACAGCCGAACTGCGGAGCGCTTCAAAAGATAGAGCGGTGTCGAATATCTCGGATGATGTACTTCAAAGAACATCTCGTGTTCTTTGAAAATATTTAGTTCGTCACCGCGATCGACTGTTGTGATGACTTTTTCTTGTGTTGTATCGGCGTATAGCAATGCAAGTTGCGTTGTCATCACACGACCAATGAGCGAATCTTTAAGATGATAGATTCGCTGAGCATCTTGTGGAGATCGCTGCCGTACGATGATCGTTGTGTCAAGCCCGTGTGCATGTACGCGAAAGCGTGTTGTGATGAGTTGCATCGTTTCGGGTATCACGATACCGCCGTTGCCGTTCGAATCGATTTTCACATCGATCTCATCGGTGACCAGATTGCACGAAAGACAATTGACATCCATCTCTTTGAGTGGAAAACGCTTTTCGAGCTCGCCTTTTTCAACCAAGGAAAATACGGCAGAGTCGTTTTGCCACGCAAGACTTTTTACGCGGTAGCGGCTGGTGGAATGCCCACAGGCGCCAAGCAAAGCGGCGACCAATATGAACGAGACCGCAAGGAAAAGCCGCGAAGTGTTGCTCCGAACGCTCGGAAACGGCAGATATTCGTAGATTCGGGCTCGGTTGCGGGATTTCACTTGCACTTTTCCTGTTCAGGTTTGGCTGTTTATCAGCGCGCGAATGATTTGTTGCTGGTGCGCTGACATAAAGTTAACCATCTTTTCGTATCAAAGTTGCTCTTTTTATTCTGACATGCTGTATTTAGTCGCTACTCCGATCGGAAATTTGGAGGACATGACGGCACGGGCAATTCGCATACTGACCGAGGCCGATATCGTTGCGTGCGAGGATACGCGACATGCAAGAATACTATTCGAGCGTCACGGAATTCGTCCGCGCCGATTGGTAAGCTATCACTCGCACAATGAGCGTGCACGTGCGGCCGAACTTGTCGAAGATCTTCGAACGGGTGCAAATATTGCTGTTGTTACAGACGCCGGCACTCCGGGAATTTCCGATCCGGCTTGGGCTATCGTTCGAGAGGCAATTCTGAACGGCGTCGAGGTGGTGCCGATTCCGGGAGCCTGCGCTGCGATCTCTGCGCTTTCGGCAAGTGGACTCGATACCTCGCGATTTGTTTTTGAAGGATTTATTCCGCTCAAAAAAGGTCGTAAGAAAAGATTGATACAAATCGCAAGCGAAGAACGAACCATCGTGATCTATGAATCACCGGTTCGCATTAAACGATTGCTGAATCAATTGCTCGAAGTATGTGGTGCCGGACGCAAGGTTGCACTCGCCCGTGAGTTGACCAAGCACTACGAAGAATTCTATCGTGGTACGATCGAAGAGGTGATCGAGAAAATCACCGCAAGATTTCCCGAGACGGTAAAAGGCGAGTGTGTACTCGTTGTCGAAGGTGCACCAAAAGGGTTTGGAGAGTCGATGACGTTTGATGAGAGCGAGGACAGTGAGGCAAGCGATCTCGCAGAAGAAGAGATGGAAGTGATCGAAGAAGATGAAGTGCTGTAAAGCGAAGACATCCAGTAATAAAAAAAATTAGAACGTAACGAATGTCATTTTCCCCATCGGATTTCGAATCGCTTCCATGTGACTTGTGTGGTGCTGACCTGACGGAGAAGCGTTATGAGAAGCGCGGCTTTTCGATCGTCGAGTGCAAAAAGTGCGGCATGATCTATACAAATCCGAGGCTTACGCTCCAAAAGATCGGCGAGCTGTATGACGCCGATTATTTTCAAGGGCACGGATTCGATAAGAGCGTCGACTATGTCAAAGACGTAAAAGATCACGACGCAAAGCAAGATGATTACACGCTTAACGATTGGGATCTCGATGCTGTAAATGATCTGCTAGCCGAGAATTCGAACACCGGCTCTCGCAGACTTTTGGAGATCGGTTGCGGAACAGGTGTGTTTCTCGACAAAGCGCGCAAGCATGGTTTTGATTGCGAAGGACTTGAGCTAAGTGCGTATGCAGCAGATTTTGTTCGCTCGATGGGAATACCGGTGCAGACAAAGTCGATCGAAGATGCGCAGTTTGCGCCTGGAACTTGGGATGTGATCGTGATGCGCGAAGTGATCGAGCATCTTCCGCATCCGCTCGAATCGCTTCGTACGATTCACTCGTGGCTCAAGCCCGGTGGTGTGCTTTTTATGGCGACCGGAAACTATGATTGCCCCGAGCGCAAGATCAAAGGCTCCGACTGGTTTTATTTTATGCCCGAAGGTCACCTCTACTATTTTTCGAATCGGACGATGACCAAATATCTCCAAAAGGTCGGATTTAACAGAATAAACGTGACCAACCAAGGAGATATGTTTATGGAGAAACTACGGAATCTCGGAATTCTAAAAAAAGGTGAGGCGAAACCTCGTAACCTTATCAAGCGACTGGTGTTCTTGAGTGTGCGGGGCGTCAATCATTTCGTCTCGAGTGGCATGCGTGTGTACGCGGTCAAATAAATTATCGTTGGCGGTCAATAATTCTATTCGAAAAAGCATAGTGTTTACTCGTTCATTTATCGTTGCATTCTTACTCTCGGTTTGTTTGTGCGCAGAGTTATTTGCGCAGCAAGTGTTCGTGCCGGATAAATCAGTCCCGAATACGGTGCTCGTGCTGATCCGACCCTCAGCGATTCCGAACGTGCGTGATGCATTTCGCGATGGTGATTTGCGAGTGGAATCTCGCAGAGTCAATGCGCAGTCGATTGCACTCGAAGATGCAAACGTGATCGCGGAGAGTCTCGATCTCCCGGACGCAATGCATGCAGTGAAGCTAACTCCATTTTCCGCGCAACATAGCGTCGCCTTCGAAGAACTTCGTGAGCGAATGAATCCCGCTCTTTTCAAAGCTGCACGAGGCAGCGCAACAACGATTAAGAGCAACGACGCACTTGCTGATCTGCGCAAGGCAGAAGAAAAACTTTCGCGATGGTTCGTCTTGGAGTATTCCGGTGCGATCGATCCGAAACTTGCTGCACAGTGGCTGCGAAAATCTTTAGCGATCGAACTTACTGAGCCGAAGTTTGTGCGACAGACGTGCTATCAACCAAACGACCGCTTGTTTCCGCAGCAATACGGACCTATCGTTATTCACGCACCCGAAGCATGGGATGTTGTGCGATGCGATTCGACTATGATCGTCGCCGATGTCGATGATGGAACAGATTGGTCGCATGAAGATCTGAAAAATTCGATCTATATCAACAACGGCGAGACCGGACTGGACTCGAACGGACTCGATAAACGCTCGAACGGAGTCGATGATGACGGTGATGGTTTCGTGGATGATTGGCATGGATGGGATTTCGGTGGAAGATTTGGAACGACGCCCGATAACGATTCACGAGGCCAGGATAGCCACGGCACACACACCGCAGGTATTATGGCCGCGACCGGTGACAATAATCTCGGCATCACCGGCATTGCTTTTGGTGCACGACTAATTCCTATCAAGTCGGGCAACGATGGTGGCTCGTTGGAATTTGCTTTCAATGGAATTATTTACGCAGCCGACATGGGCGCGAAGGTTGTTAACTGTTCTTGGGGTGGCACGAGTAGGTCTGCGCTCGAACAAGATGTGATTAATTACGCGTATGGGAAAGACCTTGCAGTCGTTGCTGCTGCTGGCAATCATAGCCACCTCGAATACTATTATCCAGCAAGCTACGATCATGTGCTTTCTGTCTCTGCTCTAAATTCCTCGGCGAATCTTGATCTGGACTATTCCAATTTTTCGACACGCGTTTCGGTTTGCGCTCCAGGCACACAGATACTCAGCACTGTTCCGATCGATCGGTATCAAACGATTACCGGTACGAGTATGGCCTCGCCCCACGCGGCCGGTGCACTCGCGCTTGTTCGAACACGCTATCCAAAATTGTCAGCGGGTCAGGCGATGCAACAGCTTCGCGCAACCTGCGATTCTATTCCAGGGAATCCGGAGCCGAAGTTATCGGGACGCGGGAGGGTAAATCTTTTTCGCGCAGTTACCGAGGAACAGAGCAGTCACTCTGCGCGTATCGAGTCAGTCGATGTACTGGATGATAACGGTGACGGCATTCTTTCTCCGGGTGAAGGAGCGGGAATCGTGTTGCACGTAAAAAATTATCTTGCACCGGTTTCGCAGTTAAATGGTCGCATCGAGTTCGTCCTCGATTCCACACTTGCGACACAGATTACCTCGAATTCGAAAGTGATACCGTTCGGCAATGCCACGACGCTCGGCGAAGTGGAAAATATACAAGCTGCATTTCGTGTGCGCGTTGGCGATAGTGTGCCGCCGAACACACAGGTGCTTGTACGCATTGTGTTCTACGATTCGACGGTAAATTATTTTGAAGATCTCGACTATTTTACGTTCACCGTGAATCCATCGTATCGAGATCTTGATCGGAATAATCTTACGATCACCTTTGATGGCAAGGGTGGTATCGGTTACAACGATGCGCCCGATAACACGCAAGGCTCTGGTTTCAACTGGAGGAATTCACCGCCGCAGATTTTGCCGAGTGGTAAGAACATTCTTTTTGATGCCGGCTTGATGGTTGGTGAAGACACGGTGCATGTCGTGTCGTGTGCGCCGGGCACATCTTCTTCATCGAACGATAATGATTTTACACCGCTCATTCCCGTACTTAGCGCCACTCCGATCGATCGACCAAAGGCTGTGCAAGAACTTGTGATGCGATACAATGATAGTCTTGCCGATCCGACGAACCAAGTCGGCGTTACCGTCGATGAGCAGAGTTACGCGTTTACGAAAGGACTTGCGGCAAATGCTGTCGTGATAAATTATGTGTTGCACAAACGGAAGACGGCATGGGGTGATCTTCCGAAGGATACGGTTAGTGCTGTAATTTTCGGAGATTGGGATATAGGACTTTCGGGGGCTCGCAACAAAGCGTATTTCAATTCTGATTCGACGATCGCTATACTCTCGCGACTGGATCCGAACTATCCCTATGTTGGATTTTCTGTTATCTCGCCGATACCTTCCGGGGCAGGATTGCAGTTCTATGCAACACGTAATGATGGCGCTGATGGCCCGGTCACGATTTATAACGGTGCGCTCTCGAGATATAGCAAGTGGATCATGATGAGCCAACCGAAGCATTCTTCCGGACCCGCAGATATATCTTCAGCATTCGGATTGAATAATTTAAGGCTTCGCAGTTCGGATTCGATCACGATGACAATCGTGATCGCTCTCGCGACCAACGAAACCGAACTCGCGCAAACGATAAGCGCGACGAAGGCAGAGTATTTTGCCACGGGTGGAGTCTCGGTGCAGCCCCCGAGTTCGCTCGGAAATATTTCGATCTATCCGAATCCGACGCTTGGTTCGACAACGGCATCGTGGTCGTTTCCCGCTTCGAGCTTGCCCTCGATCGTTTCGCTGCGCGATGTGCTCGGTAGGTTGATCAATAGTGAGGTCGTTCGAGGCTCATCAACCACTGTACAAACCCAAAATCTGCCAGCCGGTGTATATCTCCTGGAGGTTCAGCAGGGGAGCGAACGTCTCCGGACTCAAATAGTAAAAGTGCAGTAAGCGTAGCGGTCAGTATTTAATTATTGCAAAATAGGCCGAAACAGTTCATTCTGGCCGTTTCCACGCTTGGCTTAGCCCCCTGGATCCTCGAAACTCGTCCAATAATGCTTGCGGTGTGAAACTAATACATTCCTTTCTACGTCTATCGTCGCAACATGGAAACCCAAGACACCCAAACAGTTTCCGAGGAGTTCTCGGATGATGACGAAGCGATTAGCCCCGATCTTCCTGCCCGCATCATAGAAGTTGCCCAAGGCAAATTCTTTGCGCTCGGGTATGCTCGCGTTTCCATGAACGAGATCGCTCAAGAGCTTCACATCAGCAAAAAAACACTCTACCGCGAATTCCGAACGAAGGAAGATTTGCTTCGAGCGATCGTGCTACCGATGATCCACATAGGTGCGGCCAAGAACGACGCGGTCTTACAAGATCAAAGCCTTCCGTATCACGAACGGCTTTCCTTCCTCATGGAATCGATGGGAAAGGTTGGAAGCAAATTTTCGGGAGTGTTGATGGAGGATGTGTACACGCAGGCACCGGAAGTTTGGCAGGACATTGAGCGCTTTCGAAAAAAGCGTGCATTAAAACTCCAGGGACTCATACAGGAAGGGATCGATAAGAAATATTTGCGAGCCGATATTCCGGCAGAGCTGGCGGCCAGATTTTATGGCAGCGCAGTCGAAGCACTTATCACTCCGGCAGTACTCGCGGAGATGCCTTTTACAACGAAGGAAGCCTACGTTGGGTTGATCTCGATTCTTTTCGAAGGCCTCGCAAACGAAGAGACGCGAAAGGAACTCCAAGCAGATCGTGCAGCGATACGCGCAGCGAAAGGGACGAAGTGAGACGCTAATTTATTGGCGAGCACTTTCCAAATAGTTTTGATCAGAACATACTCACGAAGATCAACGTAACGAAGATCATAGTAACGAAGCACATGGCAGAGACAGCAACACCAACCGCCACACCGAACAATTCAGCCGCACCGAGTGCTGCTGTAACAAGCACTCCCGCGCAACATTCAGCGGCACCGAACGCCGCTGCACCAAACGCTGCTGCGCTAAACGTGCCTGCGCACGAGACTCAGACAAAACCTACTGGAGACGCTGCGCAGCATAATGCAAAGCAACCCAAGAAAAAGAAAGAGGGTGGCATCCGCAGAATAATTATGCCGGTACTCTTTTTTGGCGTGCTCATCTTTGCCGCTAATTACGGCTATCACAAATATGTCTTCGGACAAAATCACGAAGAGACAGACGATGCGCAGGTCGATGGAAATATAGATCCCGTGTTGCCGCGCATTGCCGGTTATGTTACGGCAGTGTATGTCAATGACAATCAGCGAGTCAAAGACGGAGAGATGCTCGTGAAGCTCGATACCGCTGATCTGCTACTGAAAGTTAGTGCTGCACAAGCCGCATATCAAAATGCAGAGGCCGCAGTGAAAGTCGCCCAAGCGAATGTATTCACATCGCAAGTGAATGTTCGCAAAACGCATCTTGATCTTGAGCGCGATACTCGGTTGCTCGCAGCCGCCGCGATCACACAACAACAATACGATCTCACAAAAGCAAGTGCAGAAGCAGCCGACGCAATGCTTGCTGCGACAACAGATCAGATCACCGTTGCGCAATCAGTCGTTGGACAAAAGCATGTCGAGATCGAGCAAGCACAGCTGCAACTTTCGTATACAACTATTCGCGCACCGTGGGGTGGACTCATCTCACGGAAGAGTGTGCAAGTCGGGCAGTTCGTGCAAGTTGGGCAACCACTGATGGCTGTGACGGAGAACGACAGCATTTGGGTAACCGCAAACTTCAAAGAGACGCAGGTTTCGGATATTAAGCCTGGGCAACCTGTCGATGTGCAGATCGATGCCTATCCCGATGTCGTTTTTCATGGACGCGTGCAATCCTTTGCTGCCGCGACGGGTGCTCGCTTCTCGCTGTTGCCTCCGGATAATGCGACAGGCAATTTCGTAAAAGTTGTTCAGCGTGTGCCGGTGAAGATATTGCTCGAAAGCAAACCGAATCCGAATGCGCCACTGCGTCCGGGTATGAGCGTGAATGCTGTAGTCACTACAAAGTGAGCAGCATATAAAGTGAGCAGCTTACATACCCAATTCGAATAGTCCATAGCATAGCAACGCTTAGAATAAGCAATGGCTGAGACCGGTTTTAGAAAATGGATCATCGTAGTAACGGTTATCTCTGCGGCCGTTATTGAGTTGATCGATACGTCGATCGTGAATGTGGCACTCAATGATATGAGTGCTTCGCTTGGCGCAACCATCGAAGATATCGCATGGGTCATTACGGCGTATGCGATTGCAAATGTTATCATTATTCCGATGACGAGTTTTCTTGCGGCGCTCTTTGGCCGAAGAAATTATTACGTCGGCTCGATCATACTCTTTACACTCGCATCCTATTTCTGCGGTAACGCAACTTCGATCTGGGAGCTGGTTGCATTTCGGTTCATCCAAGGCATTGGTGGCGGTGCGTTGCTCTCGACTTCGCAGTCGATTCTCTTTGATGCCTTTAGTTATGAGGAGCGTCCACTCGCTGCGGGAATCTTCAGTCTCGGTATCGTGCTTGGCCCCACGATCGGACCTACGCTTGGAGGCTGGATCATCGATAACAATAGCTGGCAGTGGATCTTCTATGTGAACATCCCGATCGGCATCATTGCCGCGTTGCTTTCGATTAAGTATGTATCGGAGCCGAAAGAAAAACGTAAAGTTGGTGCGATCGATTGGTTCGGAATATTCTTGCTGGTCGTTGGCATCGGCGCACTACAGATCGTGCTGGAGCGCGGACAAAGTGAAGATTGGTTTGATACGCCATACATTGTTGTGCTCTCCGTGATGGCTGCGCTTGCGATCGTAGGGTTCGTGTGGCACGAACTAACTACCGAACATCCGGTTGTCGATTTGCGTGTGCTTCGAAGTAGCACGCTCGCGATCTGCGCTGTACTTACGTTTATTCTCGGATTCGGATTATTCAGCTCGGTATTTCTCGTACCGGTTTTCGTGCAGCGGTTGCTCGGGTATACGGCTATGCAAACCGGATTATTGCTTTTGCCGGGGGCGCTGCTTGCTGCGATATGTCTACCCATTGTGGGACGAATAATGCAGAAGGGGTTTTCGCCGCAAATATTTATATTCATCGGCTTTGTACTGACTGCCACGTTCACCTACATGCTTTCGTTCTCAAGCCTTGAGTCGGGTGTGGGCGATTTCTTTGTGCCGTTGCTCCTCAGAGGTCTTGGGCTCGCGTGCATATCGGTGCCGCTTACAACGCTTGCTATTTCGGGATTGCGTGGCAAGGATTTGCCGCAGGGCGTTGCACTGAATAACATGATGCGTCAGCTTGGTGGCTCGTTTGGTATCGCGATTGTGAATACGTATTTGGCGCATCGTTATGCGGCGAATCGCTCAATGCTCATCAGTCATGTAACGCAATATGATTTTGCGACGCAGCAACGTGTGGGCGCTCTCACTTCGGGCCTTGTTGCAAAAGGGGTGCCACTTGCAACGGCACATCAACAAGCCCTTACTGTGCTCAATGGGCTCGTGAGCAGACAGATGCTGATCAAGAGTTTTATCGATGTGTTCATTTTTGTCACGCTGTTCTTTGTGCTTTGTATTCCGCTTATCCTTATAGTACGAAGCGAGAAGCGCGCGTTGCCGGCAGGTGTTGCGCTGGATGCACACTGAGTTTGTATTTAATAGATAGAGTGAGTTGCTCACTCGTACATAGATCTATGAAGAATAATAGTTTTGGTTTTGGTATTTCCATTTGTATCGCCGTATTGGTTGCTGCGAGTGGTGTTCACGCGCAGGACTCGCTCAGCGTCGAGCAAGCGATCACACTCGCGCTGAAAAATCCACCGTCTGTACAGCGCGCAATGGCACAGATCGACGCAGCTCACGCACGGACGAAGCAAATCTCCTCGAGCAATCAGCCGCAACTTTCCGCGAGCGCTTCTTACACACGCATCGATCCGACGGTTTCGGTCGATCTGCCGTTCAATGGAAAGACGCAGACATTTAGCTTTGCGCCGAACGACAATTACAATGCGAGCGTGACCTTGCAACAGATGCTCTATGATTTTGGAAAGTCGAGTTCGGCTATTGCAGCCTCCGAAGCAAATGAACGATCAGCCAAAGATAACATCGACCTGATAAAGAATGCGATCGCGTATCAAGTGATCCAATACTACTTCGGTGTGCTTGCAATCGAAGAGACGATCGCAATCGAAGAGCAGCAAAAAGTTATTCTGCGTGGAAATCTTGGCGTGACAGCAGCACGCGAAAAGCAAGGCACGGCGCTTTCGCTCGATCATCTCTCGACGGAGACGAAAGTAGCGACGATCGAAAGTCAAGAGGCCGATCTGAGGGCATCACTCGAAAAGCAAAAAGCCGCGTTGCGAAGATTGTTCGGATGGAAGCCCGGCACACCTATCGCACTTAAAAAAACACAGAGCGAGCCAACTGCTCCGTCCGGTTTGGATGAATTGCTCTCCCGTGCAAAACAAAATCGTCCCGAGTTCTTACTCGCACATGATGCCGAGGAAGCTTCGCGACTACAGATCGAAGCTGCGAGGATGAGCAGCCCACCATCACTTGCGGCAAACATTACTGCCGGAATCAAAGATGGCTACCCGCCGAGTCTGACGAAGCCATATCCGAATTGGGCCGGCACGGTGGTGTTCTCGCTGCCGATTCTTGAAGGTGGACGCACTCAGCAAAGAGTTGCTGAAGCGGAAGCGAATTATGTTGGGACGCAAGCGCAGACAACGGATCTTGCACAGCAAGTAGAAGCAGAAGTGGAATCGGCGAATGCAGATGTCGAAGCAAATCGTGCGAAGCTCTTGCTTACGAAAGTGCAGATTGACCAAGCCCAACAAGCACTCACGGTCGCCGACGTGCGATACAAAAATGGAGCAGCGACAAATCTCGATTTCCTCACTGCGCAGAGCGCACTCGAACAAGCACAACTGCAAGAGGCGACAACGAGATTGAACTATGCACTAAGCGTCTATAATCTCAAAAGAGCATTGGGTGAAAAGCAATGGTAAATCCGAATTTGCAAAAATATAGAACGCGAGTGTTTGCCGCACTCGCGTTTCTTATGTTGCTGCCGATCACAAGTGCGAGCGCACAGCGGGTTCGCACTGCGCCGGTCCGGGTGATCAAGTTCGATCAGCTCAAGGCAATGATCGATGCACAAACCGATACGACCTATATCTTTAATTTCTGGGCAACGTGGTGTGCTCCGTGTGTGAAGGAATTTCCGAATTTTCAGAAAATCTCGAAGCGTTATCAGAGCAAAAAAGTGAGGGTCATCTTCGTGAGTCTTGACTTTGTGAAGGACCTCAAGAAGAAACTCACGCCGTTCGTAAAAGAACATGCGGTAACGAATGACGTCTATTTGCTTGATGAGCCCGACTATAATACGTGGATCGATCGTGTTGATTCGGGATGGGAAGGGAATCTCCCATCCACATTAATAATTAATAATGCGACCGGAAAACGCAAGATTTACCCCATCGAATTCACCGAAGCCGAACTTGAGTCAGCTCTAAAAGAGTTTATTCCTTAGTAATTTTAATGTTTAGGTTTCGTCATTTTTTTGAAGCACGCAGGATAATTGACCAATGAACAAGCAGCTAATGAAAAAGCAGATCGCACTTTATAGTCTATTCCTACTCTCTTTCATCTTGCTCACCAGCTTTGGTGCAGCACCAACGGGTTACAAAGCAGGCGATACCGCCGCTGATTTTAAGTTGAAGAATGTGACAGGGAAAATGGTATCGCTCGCAGATTACAAAACTGCGAAGGGATTTATCGTAGTTTTTACGTGCAATCATTGCCCGTTTGCGAAAATGTATGAAGATCGCGTGATTGCGCTCGATCAGCAGTTTGCGAAATCGGGTTATCCGGTCATCGCGATTAGCTCGAACGATGTTGCGATCGAACCTGATGATTCCTATGCCAATATGGTTACGCGTGCAAAGGCGAAGCATTACAGCTTCCCTTATTTGTATGATGAATCTCAGCAGACCGCACACACCTTTGGTGCCACGAACACACCGCACGTATATGTGCTCGCAAAAGACGGCAATAACCTTGTCGTAAAATATGTTGGTGCGATCGACAACAGCGCCCAAGATGAGTCGCTTGCGACTCAGCACTACGTCGCTGATGCAGTGACGAGTTTGCTCGCAGGTCAGCCTGTCGCAGTCGCGCAGACGAAAGCGATCGGTTGCGGAATCAAGTGGAAAGCAAGCGCGAGCAATTAAGCGCTGGATCAAGTTCGATGCCCCGAGGCGCACGTTGGTGCGTTTCGGGGCATTTGCATTATAAATAGTTTGCATTTTAAAGAGTTTGCTTTTTAAAGAGTTTGCGTTCGCGCTTGCAATTCTGCCAAAAGCATTGTATCTTTGCCTCGATCTCTTCAAACTCAACTTATGGACAACTCCTCAGATAGGTATTCGGCGCCGAAACAAGCACTTGGAGCACTCTTTATTGCTATTTCGGTGATCGTCGCTGCGGCCTTGCTTTCGGGCGCATGGAAGAAGACGCACCCAACGCACGATAATATCATCAGCGTGACCGGCCTCGCCAACGAAGATTTTCAGTCCGATCTGATCGTCTGGACGGGCTCGTTTTCCCAACACGCTATGACGATGAAGGACGCCTACGAAGCGCTCAAGAAGAATGCTGCGGCAATAAAAGCATATCTCGTCGGTAAAGGTGTTAAAGAAACCGAGATCGTCTTTTCAGCGGTAGATATCAATCGAGATTTTAAGACAATACGCAATGAAAAAGGTGCGGAGATCGGGCAGGAGTTCACAGGCTACACGCTCAAGCAAGGTGTGACGATCGAATCGCACGAAGTCAACAAGATCGAGACAGTCTCGCGAGAAGTTACAGAATTGATTGATCAAGGTGTAGAACTCTATTCGCAAGATCCGCACTACTATTATACGAAGCTTGCGGAGCTAAAGATAAAGATGCTCTCGGCTGCGACTGCCGATGCGAGGCTTCGAGCGGAGAAGATCGCGACTAACGCAAAAGGGAGCCTGGGTTCGTTGCGTAATGCGACGATGGGAATTTTCCAGATCACCGCCCAGAATTCCTCTGAGGAATATACCTATGGTGGCGCCTTCAACACTTCGTCCAAGTGGAAGACTGCGTCTATCACGGTCAAGCTGGAGTTTAGCGTCGAGTAATTTACGAACTAATCCGCGTCTTTTCGCGGTTCGTGATTCACTTGTAACTCTTTGAGAGTAGCAAGCGCGAAGTTTTTATCAGGTCGAAATATTTCTCCGTTTTCACAACAGATACTTTGGAGTTAAGAATATGGCATCAAAGAGTTTGAATAAGGCAATGCTCATCGGGCACGTGGGCAAAGATCCCGAGGTCCGTTATACGGGTGCTGGCAAAGCTGTTGCTTCTTTTACGATGGCAACTTCGGATTCCTGGAAAGACAAGACTTCCGGCGAAACGATGGAAAAGACTGACTGGCACAATATAGTGGCTTTCGAGAAGGCCGCGGAGATTATTGGCGAGTATGTGAAGAAGGGGAAGAAGATGTATATCGAGGGGCGCATTCAAAACCGATCCTACGACGACAAGGACGGCAACAAGCGTTATATTTCCGAGATCATCGTCGATCAATTCCTCTTCTTGGACAGTGCTGCTGGCAGCGCGAGTAATTCTGGCGAGCAGCGCGCCTCTTCCTACGCAAAGCCTGCGACTAGCGCAAGTAAGCCTGCTCCGACGCATGAATACGATTCGCCGGTAGTCGAGGACGATCTTCCATTCTAATTTCGAATGGATACGGCGCGAAAGCACTTTGATTTCGTGTGAATTTTGATATTTCTGAAAGGGTAATCTCCCATTTGTGAGCTTGCCCTTTCTTCATGTTGGCATACTTTTCCCTTATAATAGTGCTATCCTGTAGTCGCGGACCAAGGAATGGCGTCGCAGAATGCGTAGATTTGCAGGAGCAGTTTCATCCGGATCTGGGGCAATACATGTCTCAGTCGAGTCGAAAGGGCAAACATAATCGACCAAAAGGCCATACGTGCAAGCGGAAAAAAATACAGACATGAAGGTTGGGCTCACGGTACTTATCGGTACTGTGTTGCTATTTCTCGGCATCGGTTGGGCCAAGGGGTGGACGTTTGGTGCACAAGAACAAATAGTCAAGGCAAGATTCTCGACTGTCGGCGGCCTTGAAGTCGGCGATCCGGTGACGATTAACGGTGTTAAAAAAGGCAGCGTTGGTACGATCGAGTCGGACTCGACAGGCGTGCTCATCGAAATGCATTTTCCCCAAAAAGTGGATCTGCGAAAAGACGCGACTGCAAGCATCATGATGCTGGAATTGATGGGCGGGAAAAAAGTGGAGATGCAGCGCGGAGTGGATCCTGCGTCACTTCCGAAGGATGCGATCATGCACGGACATTATTCCGGCGACATCGGCACACTGGTCGAGATCGTCAACGGTGTATCGACGAACCTCAAATCACTCGTGATGCACGGAGATACGCTCTTTGCCTCGCTTAATGATATGCTCGCCGGCGGTGAGATGAAGACGAATGTTCGTAACACATTGCTCGACGCTCAGCGCTCACTCGCAAATCTCGATAAGCTTACACAGAAAGTGAACTTTGCACTCGATGAGAACACCGAGCCGCTCAAGCACACACTTACCCAAGCCGAACGCGCTGCCAAAGATGTGTCGGATGTCTTGGAAGATAATCGTGTGGGCTTCCGATCGTTTCTCGATTCGACACGGCTTGCAGTCACCGACGCACGTACCACACTTGGCAAAATCAATACACTCATGAGTGGGCTGGATACGACGATTGCCAATAGCAAAAAG
>JBDTCS010000006.1:0-6883 GCA_039923455.1 Kapaibacterium sp. (SeqCode)
GGTTGTTCGAAATCAAAACTGTGCAACCGCAAAAATAACATAGCGTATCACAAAAAGGGAGATGCACATAGAGTGATATCTCCGGTACGTCAGCAGTGACACGCGCAATATGTTCGATGTAGCGAGAGCCATCGAACGTCGTCGCAAATTGTGTAGCCGGAGGATAACTCGTGTATCGCGGCGCAGGGACATCATACTTTACCAGCAGCGGAAGCAGATCAACGCGTTGAGGTGTCTCCCGAATCGGGGGAGCCTTTTTGGTGCGCTCGCTTCGCTTTTGGGTGCTTGATATTCTACCTGTTTCCACGTTCCATGATCGAAAATGTGCTGCTAAAAAAAGGGGCTGATTGAGCAGCCCCTCTATCTCCTATCGTTGTCGTTCTATGTCTGGAGGACATTCGTTGTGTAATTCCCTATTTTCTCACTCCCCACCGAACCTTATCGCAATTCCGTACCAAGAGCCAAAACCTTACTGTTTCGCCATGTTTTCTGCATTCCAGCTACCTGAGAGTAAAGTAATCTTACTCCTGGAAGGAATTTTAACTATTGACCAAATTTGAGCAAGGAAACCGACTGAAATAGAAAAAATGCGTGAGCTTCGCCTAATATAACGAGAGCGAAATGGAAGCATTTCTAAGGCACGCTCTTTCACCTCCATCGTCCTCATTGATATGAACAAGATTCGGCCGCACCTGCTGCAGTGGCCGGATGAGAGTTTATCCGTCACATTATTACATCACACCGATCGCCAGTCTTAAACTACCGGGTGAAGACAAAGTCCTTACCAGTCCCGGCGCTGGTGTGGCAGCCTTTGCACATGCCACCCATGAGAGTATCGCCGCGTCCCATGATTTGACCGCCGGAGAGCATAAAGTACTCCCAGCCATTGCCTGATGCGTTATAGCTGCCTCCTCGTTTCGACATTGCTGTAACCATGGGGACCGACCCCTGCATGCTCGACTCCTTGAGGAAGATGGTGCCGACCGGAAACTGTCCGCTCGCATTGCGTTCGGGGTTGATTTGCTTCATCCAAATTGTTCGAGTCACCATCGAATCATTACCACCATGTGCTCCCATACCGAGCAAGCCGGCAGGATCGACACCCCGTCTGGGAGTACCGTTCTGGGTCCATGTCGTATAATTGGAGAAATCAGTTGTGGTCGCCGTAAATTCCGATGGGGTTGTAGGTGCACTCGTGGAATTGCTCGCACACGAGCCGATCGCAAACGCCAGTAATGTAAGACCGAGAATCTTCATAATCCTTGTGGTTAGTTAATTGAAGTAAGTACGCTTTGTGATTAAGAAGACTCAGGATGAAAGTCAGAAAGTCCCACAAAAACCGTTTTTATGAGACTCAATGCGAGTTCATCGGTGGCTGTACTTTTATTGTCAAGAGCTTCGCAAGATCTGCAACGCTATTTGTTGGTTTCTGGCAAACGTAGTTCTGGCAGACGAAGGCGGTCGCCTTGCTGTTAATCGGTTTGACATCGCGAATGAATTCCAGGTGCTTGCCGAGGAATGTTTGGCCGCTTCCGCCATCTGCGAATAAAAGGATTTTCCCCGGAATAAATTTCTCGTAGATTGTTTGCAGCATCGCGCGAGTATCGGGAGCATCCAAGGTGCCGGCAATTACGATCTGCTTAGGATGGCCCGCTTGAAAGTCAAGGGCCACCATGAGTTGCGGCATTGCCGAGGGAGATGTTTTGAGTTGATCGCTAAATGTGATGAACGTTTTCTCCGCCATTTCGTAAAATGATTGCTCATCAAGCATTTCGGACAGGCGAAGAAGGTTTAGGGCTGAGACGGAGTTAGGGGAGGGTTCCGCACCATCGTAATCCTCTTTCATTCGGATAAGGATGGACGGGTCCGTACCGGCAGTACTAAAGTATCCGGAGTGGATAGTGTCCCAAAATATCTCATTCTGTTTACGTTGCAGATCGAGGGCCCATGAGAGGTATTCGATGTTGAACGAAGCTTCGTAAAGGTCCAAGAGACCTTGAATGAGGAAGGCGTAATCGTCCGCAAATCCATCGACAGCCGCTTCACCATCTCGAAAGCGTCGCATCAGCTTTTGACTTTTCGGATCGTACAGTTTCGTCTTGATGAACTGCGCTGCCCTTATTGCGCTCGATAGATAGTGCGGTTCACCCATCACTTGATAGGCCCTCGCGAATGCCGAAATCATCAAGCCGTTCCAAGCCGTGATCGTTTTGTCGTCACGATGAGGGCGAGGTCGTTTCGCGCGAATAGCGAATAGCGATTGCCTGGCACTTGCAAGAAGCGCCTGGACCTCTTGAGGCGTTTTATGAAAATGCTTAGCTACTTCTTCAATAGAATGTGATACAATCAATACGTTCTTGTTCACAAGTTCGCCGCGTGGATCGCTCGTCACATTACCATGTTCACCGACACCAAAATAATATTTGAAGATCTCTGCCGATTGGCTGCCCAACGCTTCAACGATTTCCTTTTCTTCCCAAACATACAGCGCGCCTTCAGCATGGGTGGAGGGATTCTTTGGCACTGGACTATCCGCATCTTCTGCAGAATAGAATTGCCCTTGGTCGCCTGTCATATCACGCGCGACATACGCGAGAATATCGCGAGCCACACCAGCATAAAACTCATCATGCGTGATCTGATAGGCATCCAA
Source organism: Kapaibacterium sp. (SeqCode) (assembly GCA_039923455.1). GTDB lineage: Bacteria > Bacteroidota > Ignavibacteria > Palsa-1295 > Palsa-1295 > JBDTCS01. The sequence continues at coordinate 2,654 of JBDTCS010000006.1, forward strand.
ATATGAGTTTGCCAATTGCGCTTGGTCGTATAGCATTTTTTCAAAATGCGGAACGTGCCAACGCGTATCGGTGGAGTACCGATGAAATCCTCCACCGATGTGGTCATGAATTCCCCCTTCGGCCATTCTCCTTAGCGTGAAGAGCGACATATCGAGCGCGGCTTTAGCGCCAGTCTGTGCATAATATCGCAGGAGGTAATTCACTATCACGGGCCGCGGAAATTTGGGAGCGACCCCGAAGCCTCCGTACTGCGGTTCATAACTGCTTTTGATTTGCTCGTAGGCTTTGGTGAGCAGCCCGTCGCCAAACTCGGTGGTGTCAGCGTCTTTAGGTTCAGAGTTTTGCCGAAGTTGCCCGATAATATTGTCAGCCGAAGCTACGAGCTTTTCAGGATCGTCTTTCCACGCAGCGATTATTCGCTGCAGCAACGCCAAGAATTGATCACGCGGGAAATACGTACCTCCGAAGAAGGGCTTGAGCTTCGGTGTGAGCCACACACTCATCGGCCACCCACCACCGCCGGTCGTAGCCTGTACGAATGTCATGTAGACTCCGTCGATATCCGGGCGTTCTTCGCGATCGACTTTGATCGAGATGAAATTGTCGTTCAAGATTTTCGCGACTCCAGTATCTTCGAAGGATTCGTGTTCCATGACGTGACACCAGTGGCACGTAGAGTAACCAATGGATAGGAAAATTGGCTTGTTTTCCTTGCGAGCTTTCGAGAATGCCTCTTCACCCCACGGATACCAATTCACCGGATTGTGGGCGTGCTGCTGTAGGTAGGGGCTTTTTTCGTTAATCAGTCGGTTCGTGTAGATCGTAGCAGATTTCATCCCCGGATTTGTCTTCGTTTGTGCGCAGGCCACAGGTTGCCAGGCCATAAGTCCAAGCGTGAGTATGAGCAATCGAATCCTGAGCGTTCTATTCATAGTGCATTCGCGGATGTCCTGCAATCGAGCCTCTCCATCGGAATGGTGTACACCCTAAAAACCTGGAGAAGACCGAGAGGCGAGACCTTTCCAATTTGCTTCCTTCGACTAAACGTGGGGAAGATTCGAACTCTCAGCTCTTTTCGGATTGCCATTCCTCGAAAGTTTTGTGCTCAAAAGTGTGCGTTCCGATATACCGAAGCAGTTGTGCAAATTCGCTTGGTGGGTGATAGCCGGAAATAATGCGAAGCACATTCCCATTCGCATCGAGAAAGAGAATGGTTGGATAGCCGCTGACAGCCCATCCCGCAGCAAGCTGGCGCTCGGTCAGTTGCTTTCCATTGTAGAAATGGACGGCTTGCGATTCCGCATCGATCTTCGTTGCAGTGAAATAGGTTTTCAATTCTTTCTGAACCTCCGCTGAAGGATAAACATCCCGATCCAGTTTTTTGCACCACCCACACCAATCGGTATAAACATCAACCAACACCAGCTTATTTTGAGTTTTTGCATCGGAGAGCGCCTTCTCGAATGGAACAAACTGCTCGCTTTCGGACGCGCGAAGAGCGGACCCGCTCGAACTCTTTGTATGTGTCAACAGCGAGCCAACCCTGCTTGAGCCGCTGACGCAAGTACGTACAACATTTGTATATGCCGAGATTGCGACGATTCCCAGAATGCCTAATATCCAGATTTTCATTTGCTTTACTCTTTTAATTCTTATAATTGTTCTATGCTCTTCGAAATAGCGACCGGAAGAAGTCCGATAGCTTCCTACCAAAACCTCGTATGAGTCGAGGCTGAAGTTCTTCCACGCGCGCCCGTTGGATAAGCTGGAGCGTGTTACTCAAGACTGCTGTCGGCATCGGCTGATGAACGTGAACGATCCGGTCGTGAACGGAGCGAACGAATGCACGCTCCTGTTCGAAAAATCCATTGCACATCACGCAGACGAGCACATGCGCTTTGGCGAGCGCGAGCTTGCTGCCGCGCTCGTCCGGTCTGGCCGTCGGGTCAATCCGCATCGTCTGTATATCGTAAAGAAGTGTTCGCGCCTCATGACAAGTCAACATGATTATTTTTCCTTTCTTTCAAAGTTTTAATTTTTGTGCGATCCAAATCCCCGTTTTTGTGCATAGGCTTCGAGCTCACGGGCGAGGAGTCGTCGTGCACGAAATATCCGGGACGATACTGTTCCCTTCGATAGACTGAGCGATTCGCATATTTCTTCTCGCGTCATTTCTTCGATATCCGAGAGGACTAAGACGGATCGAAAAATATCTGGCAATCGGTCAAGTGCGTTGATGATCTCATCATCCCAAAGATTCGAATTAATATTCTCGATCAGCACGGACGGAATTTCTTCTTGACCGACATCTTCTGCCTCCGTCAGTTCTTCTCGTGTATTCCAATTCCGGTCATTGCGCACCTTTGTAAGAAACGTATTCACGAGCGCGGTACGGAGATAGGCGTATGGGTGATCCGCCGCTTCTACGGATGCTCGGTTTCGGAAAGCCCGGAGCATTGCCTCTTGCACAATATCTTCCGCATCCATCGCATTGTGCTTCGTTAGATTCAGCGCAACGGAATAGAGCCGCGGCAGGTGCTCGACAATTAGGTCCTCGAAACCCTTAGGCACGCTCGTTGGAAGAGTAGAAGTCTTCTCCGAAGGAGTCTCGGGTTTTCGCAGGTCATGTTTTTCCTTGTAGGTTTCGTGCATCATTGATTAAGACCCGAAAAGGGAGTGGAATAGTCCAGAGGAAAAAATATATTATTGCGGGATGTTTCCAGACTCGTTATGAGTCTCTTAGGTACATGCGCTTCTTGAACGCGATAATTTTCTTATTTTATCAACATAACGATGGCAACAACACTTACAGCAACAATGACTCATACTCGCACGACTCCGGTATCAAAGGCCGGGAAAGGTATTCTAGCCGGCCTCGTGGGCGGTGTCGTTTTTGGGATGATGATGCAAATGATGGGTATTATGTCGATGCTCGCGATGATGATGGGATCGAAAAGCGATCTGGTGGGCTGGCTCATCCATGTAATGATCAGCGCGATCTTCGGACTGATCTATGGTGTGCTCGCCTATAAAATAGCAACAAGTTGGGTCGTTTCGGGGTTGGTTTATGGCACGATCCTTTGGGTCTTCGGCCCGCTCTTTATGATGCCACTCATGAATGGAATGACGCCCTTCATGTTCACGGGCACCACTTGGTTGATGCTCATGGGCCACATGATCTTTGGACTCGTCACGGCTTGGACTTTTTCGAAACTCGTACGCTAACATTATGGAAGTTACGATTTATTCGCTTGCGACGTGCTCGCATTGCATCGCCGCAAAAAAATATCTTACTGAGCATCAGGTTGCTTTCAAAGACATCAATGTTGCCGGCAACCGTGAGGCGATCGACGAAATGGTACGTCTGACGGGCAGACGTGTCGTGCCGGTGATCACTTGCGGTAACGACGTGATGTCAGGCTACGACGAATCACGGCTCGCGCAAATCGTCAACTGCGCAAAAAATAATACACCGGTGACATAACGGAAATTATTTGTACTTGGGCGTATCGACTTTGTAATCATATACCATCAACTTCAAAAAACAATGACTAAATTCTTAGCAATTTTCGCATTTCTCAGTTTCGCCTTCGTGATGTCGCAGCCAAATTTCGCAGTAGCGAAAAAGCCTCACCCGAAAGCGCAATATGTATGTCCTTCGTGCAGTATGGTCTCCGGTAAACCCGGCACATGTGCGGGAGATAAGGCGACACTCGTGAAGGTCGGAGACTACTATTGCAAGTCCGATCCTTCCGTCAGCTCCACGAAACCCGGCAAGTGCGCGGATGGCACCAAGATGATAAGAATGAGACTGCCGAAAAAGAGCACGACGATGCACACGATGTAATCAGTGAAGATTAAGCGCACGTTCTCGGCACTGGAATGTGCCGGGAACAATGCACTCTATATAATACCCACGATGACCCTCGATTCGACAATCACATGCCCGAAGTGCGGCCACGCAAAATCAGAGCGAATGCCGACGGATGCCTGCCAAATATTTTATCAATGTGAGCAGTGCGACGCTGTGCTTCGTCCGAAACCCGGTGACTGCTGCGTGTTTTGTTCGTATGGTTCTGTAAAGTGTCCCTCGAAGCAAGCCCGGTAACTCTGATAGGCGTAAGCGAAGTAGTGACCCTTGAGCTTTTCTGCCACTTAGCACCGACCGTCGAGATACACCACCTCATCAACTGCCATAAATTCGCGCTGGGACACGAAGTTGATTTTGC
>JBDTCS010000007.1:0-3442 GCA_039923455.1 Kapaibacterium sp. (SeqCode)
CCGGTCCGACAGCAGTCGGTGCGAATGAGAAGACAACATTCCTACACTCACCCGGAGCAAGCGTAAAATCACCAGCTCCGCTGACAATCATAAAGTCGGTGCTATTGCCACTCGTGACATCCATACCCAGCACATGCAGCGGCCAGAAAGTACTCGTGTTGCAAAGGGTGGCTGTCACAACCGAGTCTTTAATTTTTCCAACTGCGACAGTATGCATATCAATATCGAGAGTCGTAAGATTAATCGTCGGTGCAACGATCGCCCAAAGACTATCGGATTGATCTTCCTGAAATGGGTAATCGTGTAGCGGCCAAACTCTAACGGGATAACCACCGAACTCATCGCCTCCCGTTACAACTCTGCTGCCGTCCGGACTAAAAAACGCGGATGTGATGGCAGAGCTACCATCAACCTTTAGAGTGTTGGTGATTTGTCCAGACGTCGCATTCCAAACGATTGCGGTCCCACCAAGGCTCGCGGCCACAATCATTGAGCCATCGTAACTAAAATTTGCCATCGCTATGGGGCCAACGTTACAATTAAATCGTCTGACGATAGCGCCAGTAACTGCATCGAGGAGTGCAGCGCCATAGTCACCATCCGGTATGATAAGCATTGTACCATCGGGACTATAATTGACATACCGCGCCCCAGATGACAGCGGAAAGAAGTGGAGCAACCTGCTGTTATTCCAGTCCCAAACCTTGATGTTGCCCCCGGGACCTGCACTAATTGTCGCAATTTGGGATCCATCCGGGCTAAAATATGCGCAGTTCAATCCCCCAGATGTATTGTCGCGGAGCTTCACCAACTGCACACCTGTCTTTGCATCCCAGACCACCAAGTCTCCGCTGGAATACGCACTCACGACGAACGTCCCGTCATTGCTGAATTGGGCAAAGCGCGCAGCACCAACAATTCCTGCGTCGAGCGTCAGTATGCTCGCGCCCGTCGAGGCATCCCAAATTCGAACCAAACCTTTGAGAGAAGCACTTACCACTTTGGTACCATCCGGGCTGAAATTACAGGTAGTCACAACGGTATTCGAAAAAGCTGGGAAGCTCGTAACCGCTTTTGTAAGGATATCCCAAACAACCCCGCCTTCCCATCCAGCTTCCGTGCTTGAGATTCGATTTCCATCCGGACTAAAATTTGCGTACGGCGGTGAGTAGACTGAGGAGTCGGCGTATGGCTCAGGGCGGCGCAGAACTATCACAGAGGAATCGTCCGGTCTTGGTTCCGTGACTTTGGCAATGCATGTCCGGCTCGGAGTGCTCGGCACATGCCATGGATAACTATAACCAGTTAAGTTCTGACCGACAGTGCTCCAGGTTACTCCGCGATCGATGCTATACGAGAGATTCACTTTTTGATCCGGTGCAACACCGGTCCATCGCATCACCGTATCGGAGCCAACAAGAAACACTTCTCCTCCGTTTGGTTTGACAAGCTTCAGTGTTGGAATTGTTGGCCGTTTGCCCGGGAAGCCACCGAAGTTATAGACCGCGTCGGACTTGCAGTTATCATCCTCAATATCAAGCTTGGCGAAGGCATATGCAGAATCGGTCGGTGTAAATCTAACAGTGATGGTTCGAGTCTCGTCTTGTTTGATAGTAAACGAAGGTGGCGCGCCTCCCGAAATTATTGTGTAGCGTGGATTTGAACTCGTGATTTTCCCGATCGTGATAGATTTGTTGCGAGCAGTGATCGATACAGTCAAATCTTTCGTAGCCGGTGCGAGCACTGGGCCAAAGGCCAGTGTAGAGGGCTCAATCTCCATCCTCCCAACGCCAATGGATGGGACTGTGTAGCTTACCGTCGATGCCAGATTCTTCGGTACTAGCTCGATTTTTGCGGTTCGAAGCGAATCGCACGCAACCGCAGACTGCCACTCGATATCACACGGTGTGTCTTGCTGTGCTTCGATACCGATTTGCGCGAAGATATCATCGATTTGCGCAGCAGTGGTTACACGCTCCCAAATTTTTCCACCGGTGCGTGTCGCAAGCCTCGAAAACAAACCATTGTAATCATTCGAACCAAGGATTACCGTGTATGCGCTGATGTTGTAACGACCAGCATCTGCATAAAACTGCTTCTCATCAAATTCGAAATGCGGGCAATGCATATCGGTGATCAGCACGAGTATCTTACGATTGGGCCGAGAGATAACAAAGGGTACACCACCTGCGACAGGATCATAAAACATCTTCTGCACCTCGAGTGCGGGGTCACCGACGATCTGCGGCACGACGTCAAGTACTTTCTTTCGCTGCTGTGTAATATCTTGCAAGATGACGGGAGTCGACACATTCATCATTGTTATGCCGCACTCGCTCGGAGGCATATTCAAAAAATTAATCAAGCGAGCCGTCCCTTGCTGTGCGATATTAATATATGAGTACGTATTGATCATGATGCCGACGGTAACCGGTTGGAGCGGACGTATATCCGGGCAATTGGATATCTTCACAGGTCGGTCGAAGCCGTTCTCCGTTACCTTGAAATCCGAGGAGCCAAGTCCGTTGATCGGCTTGCCGTTCGGATCAGCGGCGAAAAACTTTGCGCGAATGGTTGGAAAATTTGTAACGTCAAGGTTGAAGACAACGAAAGTGCCTTGAGCTTGCGCACCAAGTGAAACGAGCAACACGAGAGTGACAACGAGAGACTTCAATGCAAATGCGAACCGTTGGGAATGAGACATAGAGACCTCCGCTTTAGGGATATGAATGCTAACGCACAATATACAACCCATTACGGGACATATAGTGACAGGAAAATCTCTCTAAATCTGAAAAAGTGCTAACCGGCAGGTAATTACGCTAATTTGCGAAGGGGAGTTGGGGGAGAGGACCTGAACTTTCGAAAGCCAAATGTAGGGACAGCCATGAACCGTCCCTACATTGGATCACTCAATTCTATCGAATAACCTGCATCGCTTTGATGAATCTTTGCGATGGAGTTTTTAGAATGTAATAGTACACGCCCTCAGCTAAGTGTGTTGCATCGAACTGAGCCGTGTGTTTGCCAGGAGTGAGATCACTGCTCAGAAGTGATTGCACTGTGCGGCCAAGCATGTCGGTGATGACGAGTGTCGTTGTGCCTTGCTCACTGGTCGTGAAGTCGATCATCGTTTCGTGGCGTGATGGATTGGGGCGGCTTTGATTGAGCTCGGCTTTTCCCATCACGTCAAATAATCTCGCACCACCGGCTGTGCATATCTTCAAAAGTGTGAAGCTTCCGTTTGAAGATGCGTAGTCGAGCGGAAGATCAGCGCCATTGTTATCGAGCCATGTGAAACTCGGTACCATCATAAGCGATTTTTCGAATCTACCAAGTCCGACGGTCATTGGTATCTGCGACAACACATCTGTCTTTCCATCCCATGTTCCGGTGATCGTCGTTGTTTGGAGTCCATCAGCAGTCACCGTTCCGCGTGATG
>JBDTCS010000008.1:0-13673 GCA_039923455.1 Kapaibacterium sp. (SeqCode)
TTACCAATGTTGTGGCCGGCTATCGCAACGGTCATCCGGATGTGATTTGCGGACTCACCCTCAGTGTCGAGAAAGGAGAGTTCGTCGCGGTCGAAGCAGCGACTGGTGCAGGCAAGAGCACACTTATGCGCCTGCTAACAGGTGAGGTGAATCCATCCAGCGGAGAGATCGTGGTTGCAGGTGAGCGGCTAAGTGAACTGAAAAATAGGAACGTCGCAAGGTATCGTCGTTCGATCGGAATGGTCTTTCAAGATTTTAAGCTACTTGAAGATAAGACGGTGGAGGAAAATGTTGCCTTCGCGCTCGAAGTGTTGAGCAAGGTCGGTCGGTACGATATGTCCACGAAAGTAAGCGCAGCCCTGGATCGGGTTGGCTTGGACAGGCAAAAACATTGCTTCCCCAATGAGCTCTCGATGGGTGAGCAGCAACGTGTCGCGATTGCTCGCGCCATCGTACGGGAACCACTGGTACTGTTGGCTGACGAACCAACCGGCCAGCTCGACTCGGGTGCGAGCCAAGGCATTCTGGACGTTCTGAACACCGAGAATCTTCGCGGAATGACGATCCTCGTAACGACCTCTCAACGCGGTCTCATGCCGGAGAATCCACGGATTAAGCGGTTTGCCCTCGAAGCGGGTCAAACGCACAGCTTGGCTTGATTCCCGAATAGCCAAATATCCATTGATTTTTACCCCATTATCCTCCTCCGATTCAGGAATAGAGGACGTCTCCGCTCTGTTAAATTTCCACTTCGAATTGCGAATGGCGACTAACTATTAGAATCAAAACACCCACAGAATGGGAGCATATATCAAGGGGACGCTAGACGGCGCAGGTTTGCGCATCGGAATTGTGGTCAGCAGGTGGAACCGTGAGATCACTGACGGGCTCTATCATGGTGCGAGACGTGCATTGATCGTCGCGGGCGTTTCGGAAGAGAATATTCTTACACTCGAAGTTCCGGGCGCTTTTGAGATGTCGGTTGCGCTCGAACATCTCGCAAGTTCGGATGAGCTCGATGCGCTTGTTGCACTCGGATGTGTGATCAAAGGGGAGACCGCGCACTTCGAACATATTTCGCACGCCGCCATGGAAGGCATTCGCGAGGTGAGCACTCGGCATCAGATACCGATCTCTTGCGGATTGCTGACTACCTATGATATTGACCAAGCACGCGAACGCTCCGGTCCTGATGAAGAAAATAAGGGCAGCGAAGCGGCACTCGCAGCAGTGGAGATGGCGACGCTCTTCGAAAATCTTGAATCAAGTTTGGATTGGGATACACTATCAGTTGGTCTCTCGGATTGAACATGCACCGAATGGAGTTAAGAATTTTCACAGTAACTAAGATCAGCTTGCGTAACATACTTTTAGGTTTTCTCTTATTTACTGTCGCGACAACATTGTCGGCGTCGTCATTGCTTGCACAAGATCTACAACCTGGCGAGTGGCGAACTTATACTTCCATGCGGCAAGTCGTCGATGTCGCCACGAATTATGACTCCAGTGCCGCATGGGGCGTGACACCGGGCGGTGCAATCCGCATAACGCTCGATGGACATCGTGAAACGATGCGTGCACTTCGCAACACGGATGGGTTGAGCGACAACAATCTGACGGCTGTTGCGACCGATCCGGATGGCAACGTCTATCTTGGCGGTGCCACTGGAACATTTGATATCTATTCCGAAACCTCCGGAAAAATTCTGAAGCTTCGAGATATTTTTATCAAAGATGACTTTCCGAGCAAGCGGATCAATGCAATCTCTGTCTTCGGAGACCGCGTCTATCTTGCAGCTTCATTCGGTATGTCGGTATATAATCGGAGCACGCATCAGTTCGCCGAGACGGTGACGAAGTTCAGTAGCTTACCGGATCAAGATTCGACGAAACAGATTCTTGAGTTCGGCGGTAACACGTATGTAGTTTTGGCCGACTCGATCGCGACTATCAACTCCTCCAATCTTTCCGGTAATTGGCGGACGATTCCCGGCACAAGTGGCCTTCTAAATTCGATTGCTGTTTTCCGAGGTACGTTGTATGCGTCATCGAATACCGGTTTGTTCGCGTTAGATGGTACAGGGCAACAGTTTCAACAGGTTACATCGGTGCCGTCCTTTCAGATCGCGAGGCTTGGTGTTGGTCCGGCACGTGATTCGTTGTTTATGTTTGGGGCCGATGGCAATAGCCTGCTAGTTACACGCGACGTATCAGCATTTTTGAATCAAACGATTCCGACGAGCAACCCCGCGAACCCCGTGCTTGCCTCATCGTTTGCACGAGGGGGGAAGAAGGTATTCGGTTCGAACGTGAATGGAATGTTGATAGAAGAGAACACGGGTCAGACTACCGACAAGCTTTTTCCGGACGGCCCGATCAGCAATGAAACGAGTGATCTCTATTTCTCGTCTTTTGCGAATCGACTCTACACCGCTCACAACACGAGCGGCATTTCGCTGTTCACACCTTCGAGTGGTGGTTGGCTCAATTATCCACCGGGTGGTGCACTGCCAAATCAGTATTACAAGCATATATTCTTTGACTCTGTTCGTTCCACAACATGGCTCAGCATGCAGGGAGGTGGTTTGCTCTCGGCGCAGAACTTGGAGACAGGTTCGCCGACGATCAAACACTTCACTGTCGCTGACCAATTTCCGCAAACGCTTGTCAACGATCCTAACTGGATAACGATGGGAGCAGGCACGCTCGATCGTCAGGGAAATTTTGTCGTAACGAACTGGGCGAACAATGGCCTTGGACTGGGAAGCACTTCCGATGGCAAGACATTCACCTTCCATCAGATCGAGGGCTGGAGACCGTACGGATCGGTCGTCGAAGATGCCGATGGGAATTTTTGGATCGCTACGGAAGCATCGGGTTCACCCGCGTCCGGTGGTGTGTTCTTTCTACGACCCGATGGCGTAGTTGGGAATATTCCGGGCAACAGCTCCGTGTTACCAAAAGCGGAGGTCAGTGCAGTGTTGATCGATCAGGACAACGCGCTTTGGTGCGGTCAGAGTATTGGTGTTCGAATCATTTCGAATATTTATCTTGCGAGTTCTAATTCTAATCCGGCATTCAGTTCGCGCAGCGTTCCACTGGTGGAGCAACAGATCGTCCATTGCATTGCAACCGATGGCGTGAACAACAAATGGATCGGCACGGAGAATGGTGTGTTTGTAGTCTCGCCGGATGGCTCCGATTCACTCGCACATTTTTCGACCGCGAATTCACCCCTCGTAGATAATACGGTGGTTAGTATTGCACTCGATACGAAAAAGGGTGAGGCGTATATCGCAACTCCCAAAGGCATTTCGCGTGTTAGCACCGTGTTCCGCGAGGGCAAATCGGATTATTCCGGCTTGCACGTCTATCCGAATCCGGTCGTGCAGACTCCTGATGTTGTGCCAACGGTCTATGTGACAGGGTTGGTCGGAGCATCTACGGTGAAAATATATTCGTTGAGTGGAAGACTCGTTGCCTCGATAGATGGCTCGCAACTTGGTGCTACCGTAACTTGGAACGGTCGTGATGAGACTGGTCGCCAGCTTCCGAGCGGTGTCTATATACTGAGCGCAAGTTCAGCGCAAACGACCGAAGTCGGTCAGTCGAAATTTGTACTCGTGAGAAAAAATTGAGCGCGTGTTAATTAAGTGCGCGTTACGTGTAAAATTTTAAGCAATAGTTTTTGTGCCAACTTACGAATATCGTTGTGCGAACTGCCACCAGTTGACGGAGGCATTTCAAAAAATGTCGGATGAAGCGTTAACGATCTGTCCTCATTGCAAAAAGCCTACACTCGAACGGATCGTTACTGGCGGTGCGGGAGTGTTGTACAAAGGCGAAGGCTGGTACGTCACCGACTACTCGCATAAGTCGACCGGTGGAAAAGATACCGGCGCTGCACCAGCTGCTACTCCTGCAAACTTACCGGCGACTCCATCACCAGCGGCGTCCTCCGGAGAAACAAAATCGGCAGAGCCCGCAGCACCTAAACCCAAGAGCAAACCTGACGCTGACAAGAAGTGATCTGAAGAATTTAGAATCGTAGCAATAAAAAAGGGCGCATCTTTGATGCGCCCTTTTGCAGTCATAAAACTAGCTTGCGGTTACTTCACCACCTCAAATCTTTCTGAAGCGACAAAGCCCTTTTGCGTAGAGACTCGAACGATGTACGAGCCAGCCGGAAGTGACATCGCATTCAAACTTGTCTCGACGACTCCATCCGAGTACTCGTGTGGCATCGCCGACTGAACGACTCGGCCAAGTAGATCGTACATCGCGACACTAACCACGCCAGGCTCGTTCAACATGAATGATACGTGAAGATCGCTTGCTGAGGTAGCTGGGTTCGGATAGATCGTGAGTGCAGATGATTTGGCATTCAGTGTCTGCGCAACCCCTTGACTCGTTAGGATCGTGAACAGATCGCTCGTCTGAGCCGGAACATCCGATACGCCAATCGGTATCAAGCGGATCTGTGCTTGCGTTGTTGCTGGTCCGACGGCAGTCCATGTGTACGCTGTGTCTGTCCCAAAGCTTTGTGATATGGTATCCCACTTACCCGAAAAATCACGTGCATACAAAATCATCACCGAACTGAAACCTTGCTTCGTCCATACGATCTTCACCGGTTGCCCAATTGGAATAGAATCTTTTGCAGTCGGCTTGAGTATCGTAAGGGAATGCGCAGACTTCGCGATCGTAAAATTACCCTTCTCAATGGCGACCGCTGTTCCGGAGCCACCAACTTCACTAAGCTTGATCTTACCTTGTGTCGTCGCAGAATCCGGAACGGTCCAGTTATAGCTGAGCGAGCTCGTCAATGCCACAGGGCGCCAGTTAGCGCCGTTATCAATCGAGTAGGCAACTTGCACGAAGTTGATATTGGATTTTGAAATCACGATCGTCACTGTAGTACCTGGGACGAACGTATGTCCGTCGAGTGCAGAATCCTGAACGATCAAAGAGTGTGGAGGAGTCTGAAGCGTATCGAAATCCTTCTTCAGCAAAGCAGTGGTTGTCACATGATAGTCGTCGGCGTTCGTGCTCTCTTCGATAAATGCTACGAGTTTCATATCGGCATACTTGAAGCGCACATCGTTTCGAATTATCTGCGTATATAGCATTCGAACTGTCGTGCCTGCCGGTTTGCCAGTCAGTCCTACTATGGAATCACCAAATGTAATATAGCGAACAACATTGTTATGTTTGTTTGGGCCGCTTCCACTGCATTGCACGTTTGTAATATTATCCTGAAGAATCGCATAACGAATCTTTGCAGTCGACGTAATCGCTGACTTCGACGTGACATCAAGCACCACCTGTAATGTTCGTGTAGTCTTGTCAAGCGTAGCACTCACAAGATTGAAATCTACGGAACGTGCGATATGCGATTGCGCGTCGATCTGCGGATCCCATTCGGAGGAAGTCGGCGAGAGACGAGGAAGCGAACCTGAGGAATAGATCGTCCGATTGACTGCGCTCACAAAGATCGGCGATGTGCCGTTAACTTTCGAGAGATAGAACATCGTTTGATTCGAACCGAACGCATTCTGCGCCATCGTATCACCGATATTCGCAATATGATGATTCAAGTGAATAACCTCACTGCCCTTGCTCGAGAGTGTGGACTTGAAATCTGCATCGAACGCGTTTGGCTGCGGGCAGAGATCGAAGCTGTTCGTGAACGTCTCGAACAGTACGCCATATACCGGAGCCTGTGCCCGCGAACTGCCCGCAGAAAGGAGAACGAGCAACAAGAGTGGCAGAAAATACTTCGAAAGCACGGCACGTGACCGGCCGTTTTGCTGAAAACTTAGCATCGTGGGTGTCTCCTGAAATGTTAACAATCTATCAAATATAGCCAAATGAAAAGGGTGAAGAGCGCATCGGCGTTCTCCACCCTTCAAAACTGATCGTTCGGCAGAGGCTCCGCCGACACGCGGTTAGTTCTTCTGGAAGCCGTTCAGCGGCTTGCCGCTCGGGTATTCGAGACCGAGCTCTGCGTAGAGATCGGCAAGATTGCGCGAATTGTAGTCCTTGCGAGTGATCTGTTTTCCTGTGCGAGAGAGTTTGTTCAACTCCTTCACTTTGTCCTCCTGAACGCGCTCAAAGCCGTTGGCCATCGCTTGTTCCATTTTCTCCTTGAGTGTATCCATCGTTGCTTCGCTTCATTAAGTGCTTCAAACCAACACGAAAGGCGGTTTCCACATAGGCAAATTCCGCGCTTTCGATTAACTTTGTGTAAAAACGAATGGGGGGAGTGATAGGTTTCGAATGCGTGATTTGAGGGGTCGGGGCCCCTCACCCAATCTCTCCTCCTCCACGGCGGACTTTCAGCGCTGGGAGAGGGGATTTTATTAAGAAGTGGTTTTGACTCTTCAAGTCAAATGTAGTTTGTATGGAGCTCTTGAATTCAAAACTCAAATCCTACCCCGCGCTTACGCACCGGGCTACAATTATGCCGCTCCTCCGGAGCTGAGTATGAGTGTTTTTTTTGAGCCCCACTCCTAGAGATTGGAGCGATTGGACTCGATCGAATTAACGTTGAATTCTCATACCGAGCAAACTAGGCTTGGTCTATAGGATTCCCTTGATCACTTTTCGCAGTTGTTTGTTGACGGAGTCGATGTCGTGGGGTTCGGTTTCGATGACTGCGAAACCGAATTCGTCGGACATCTTGTGGAATTCCGAGAGGAGTCTGCGTTGATAGTTTACAAAGCTATCGTAGATATCTCGTCCAAGCCTCATATCCATTCCGGACTCCCAGTAGTCGAGCAACTCTTGGTTAGCGCCTTGCGATTCTAACTCCCATGCGTCCGGATCCGAACGCATTACACGCGGCACGAGGGAGTCAATTGTGGTGTCAAGATAAATCACAATATCGGGCAGCAGTGCAAAACCAAAAACTCCATGCACCCAATTTCTATCGGCTCCGCGGACGATAGCACGTGCGAACGCCGTGTACATATATCGATCGGCAAGTACGATGAAGCCTGCTTTGAGGGCAGGGATGATCTGGTTCTCGAGTCTATCCGCAAAATCCGCCGCATAGAGCAGCGTGAACGTGTTCACATTCAGATTGTGCCCTGCCTTAGCCGCTTCGATTGCGGCGCCGAGCAGCGGTGAACGCGTGAGGCCGGTCGTCATGACGGCGTGGCCATCGAGTTCGAGCCACTCGTGCAACGCGTTCATGTGCGTCGTACGACCAACGCCATCGGTGCCTTCGATCACGATGAGCTTGCCGATAAGATCCTGCGCATCAATATATGGCAGACCTTCTCCAAAAAAAAGTTTTTCCTGACGACGTGTCGCTCTGCGTTTCGGTTTGGTCGGAGCAGCGTGGTCCTCACCATTAGTCGGTGGTGCAGTGAAACTTGGAAGTGGTGCTAAAGTATCTGACATTTTGCGTAGAGATCAATTGCGAGAAAATTCGCTTCCGAGAAAGCTCGCTTCCGAGAAAGCTCGCTTCCGAGAAAGCTCGGCGTGATGTTCAGGTCTCGATGTGACTTTCAACCTCGACATAAAGGTCGTTCGGATTTGGCACGTCAAGAAGCGGGCGTGGTTTGTAATCGCGCAGCATTTGGAGCACGTAGGCACGCATGATCGCTTGTTGCTCCTGTATCGGTTGTGTCGCGTCCATGATCGTGAGGCCGTATTCTTCGCTGATCTTGGAGTATTCTTCTAAGATGCGTCCTTGAAATATCTTAAAGCTCTCTCGAATATCTGTGTGTAGCCCAAGATCCATTCCGGCTTCATGAAATTTGATCGCGCTTCTTCCGTTCAGAATGCGACCAAGACTCACATTGATCGGGACCTGAAAATAAAATCCAAGATCCGGTCTGACAGCGAACGAATACATGTTGCGAACCCAATCCGGATGGACACCGCGAACAACATCGCGAGCGAAGGCAGTAAAGACGTATCGATCGGCCAAAACGATTGCACCTGCTTTGAGTGGTGGAAGAATGTATCGTGCAAATCGATCCGCGAAATCAACGGAATGCAGAATCGAAAACGTCGCTGGTGTGAGAAGATTTTTCTTTTTGCCGCGCTTGATCGTTTCTTTTACGATCGCGGATGAATTCCACTCAGTGTAGAATACATTATACCCCTCGGCACGCAAAAACTTTTTGAGCAGATCGAGTTGTGTCGATTTTCCTGAGCCATCAATGCCTTCCACGATGATAAGCTTTCCGCTATACGGGTGCGAATCATGGAGCGATGCACGCAGATGATCGATGTTCTGCCGAACGAGTGACTGTGGTGAGTTAGCAACCATGCAACGGTCGTAGTTTTATGATATCGTGATGCGTCAAAAATACGGATAAATTATCGAAAAAGCAGTTATCAAACTATTAATTCGAGATTAAGAATATATTTTACTAATTATTCAAACCCGAAACTGAGCCTAGTTACGCTCATCAGAGCTTATTTAAGCTCTTCCGTCGGCTCTTCCTCCAAGCCTTCATCGAGATGCTTGTCTTCGTCGCCAACTTTATCCTTCATCAAACCATATTTTCGCATCTTTGTATAAAGGTGTGAGCGCTGAATATCGAGTGCATCGGCAGTGCGACTGATGTTCCAATTATGTTCGCGTAAGCGCTCCTCGATGTACACTTTTTCCGAGCGATCTTTGAAATCCTGAAACGTCTCTGCACCCATCGCATCTTCGAGTGGGTTATGCGATTCGCTCATCAGAGGATAGCCCTTCATCTCGGCGGCTTCGATTCGTTTGAGGTCCGCCGGAGTGAGAATTACGCTGCGAGATAGATCATCGTCTTCGCCTGCGCGCGTTGTCTGGTTCGGAACATCGATGTGCTCACGCTCGTGTTCTGTGTGTGCCGGGGCTGCGTTTGGTCGATCGACCATGAGGAACGCGAGGCCTAGACTTTCGACATCTTGTAACTTGATCACATCACCGCTCGAAAGGATAACGATACGCTCGATAATGTTACGCAACTCACGCACGTTGCCGGTGTAGGGCAATCGCATCAGCAGATTCATCGCCGCATCTTCGAACTTGACCGGCTTTCGGTTGCCAGCCATAGTAAACTCCTCGGCAAATGCTTTGACAAGCATCGGAATATCTTCTCTGCGTTCGCGCAGTGCAGGAACATGAATCGGTATCACGCTAAGGCGATGAAACAAATCTTCGCGAAAGTGACCGTGTCGGATTTCTTCTTGCAAATTTTTATTTGTCGCGGCGAGTATACGCACGTTGACAGGTATCGGTTTGCCCGACGAACTACCCACACGCTCCAGTCGACCCTCTTCGATCACGCGAAGCATCTTGGCTTGCGCCTCCAAATGCATGTCGCCGATCTCATCCAAGAATAATGTACCGGTATCTGCTTGCTCGAACTTTCCAATGCGCTGCGCCTGTGCTCCGGTAAACGATCCCTTCTCGTGGCCGAACAACTCGGACTCGATCAGGTCGCGAGGTATCGCAGCACAATTGACTTCAACAAACGGACGATCGCTGCGTTTGGAGTTGCGATGGATTGCTCGTGCGACGAGTTCTTTACCCGAGCCGTTCTCACCGCTAATCATAATGCGTGCGTCCGTTGGTGCAACGCGTTCGATGATCGCGCGAATATTTCGCATTGGCTGTGAGGTGCCAAGCATCGTCTCTTTGCCGCGAAGTTTTTCGCGCATGACGCGATTCTCCGTGACGAGTTGCTTCTTCTCAATTGCGTTGCGAACAAGCAACAGCAACTTTTGGCGATCGGGTGGTTTCTCGACAAAATCAAATGCACCGCGCTTGGTCGCTTCGACTGCAGTTTCGATCGTACCGTGGCCGCTGATCATGATCACTGGAATCTCTGGCCGAATTGCCTTGAGACGCTCAAGGGTTTCGAGTCCATCGAGCACAGGCATCTTGACATCGAGCAAAATGCAGTCGATCGCTTCACCGGTCTCCACGATCTTCAATCCTTCTACACCGCTTTCGGCCGTGGTGACTCGGTGGTTCTCGTATTCGAAGATCATCGCGAGTGTGTCGCGAATCCCTGCCTCGTCGTCCATGATCAGAATATGCGCCATAGAATTGTTGAGCAAAAGTTATTGCAACTGAGGTATCACGAGTCCACCGCTCGTGATTAGTATGACACGTGCACTTTCGCCAACGCGTTCGAGTGCTTCATTGAGTGCAGCTTGCGGCGTATCACGTAATGCGAAACCATATTTCGCAACATCGACTCGTCCGGGCCCGTGCGAAACAACAGAAACCTGACGCACATGTTCGAGCACTTCAGCGATCGCAATAAGCTGCGAACTCGCAGCCGTTGTGCGATGCAGCGAACCTTGATGCGTATGTTGAATGATCGCGTTGCGCGTATCTTCAAGATTTGGTGCAAGTGCTGATAGCTTGGCCGGAAGTGCTTCCAGCAGCGGCGAGATGAGAACGATCTCCCCACGTGGCTTCAGCATCGGAAGCGCTGCATAGAGCGCATGCGCAGCTTGCAAAAGATTGTGATCGAACGGCTGCGAGTCAATGACAACAATGTCGGCCATTTCCGGAATTGCAGTTTTGTAAATGCGATTCGCGGTATCGCCGCTGACTTTGTACGCAGTGCGCGGGTCACCCGTTATGCATGCGGCGATCTGCAACTTGCGATCAAGAATAATATCCACGGAAAACTTGTACGCGGGCAGCAAGTCGAGCAAGCGCGTGATAGCATGACGCGCGGGGGTCTCGATCATTCCAAAAACTTCGGCGCTCGGTTTTTCCGCACCTCGAAGCGTGATGGAGCCGGCGGTTTGTTCACTGGCAAGTCCGGGAAAGATTAAGCTTCCCGATCCAGAAATTCCTTTGAAGCGATTCGGGTACGCTCCGGAGACCGATACGATTAGTGTTGCATTAATCAAGTGCCCGTTCGCTGTCGCCGAAAGCATACCAACATCTGTTTGTACCGTGCCGAATTCGTGCATGGAGTCGGTGCTATCACCTGAAGATTGAAACACCTTGTATTTCTTGTGCATCTCCTGGCCGATCTTTCGATCGATCTCAGCACCTGTGCTTGCGCGATGATTTGCATTTGAGATCAATACCGAAATATTTGCATCTTTGACACCCGCAGCATGCAGATCCCGAATTACATGAAAGAAGGGAAACACGACCGGTGTCGGCTCGAGCACATCATCAACTACGATAAGCACGTTATCATCTGGCTTCGCAATAACTTTCAGCGTGTCGCCAGTGACGGGATGCTCGAACGCCTCGTTCAGAAGTCGCTCGCGGTCCCCGGTGGGAAGCACGATCGGGCCGAAATGTCCTATGAGGTTCTTGTCCGGAATAGTGATAGACTGTTCGCCGGGGTAATACGAGAAAAAATATTGCATAGATGATCGTTAGTCGATTTTTCGTCAGCAGGAAAGAATCAGTTCTAATTCTTACAAATTTAACACTTTTTGAGCCCCGAGCATCCGTATTGGCCTATTGGCTATACAGTCAAATTCAGGCTATTTGCGCCAGCCTTTTTGCCCGTTCGGCCATCCGGAGCTGGGCGATCAGCTCGTCGAGCTCGCCATCCATCACATCACTCAGGTTGTAGGCGGTATAGTTGATACGGTGGTCGGTCAGGCGGTTTTGCGGAAAATTGTACGTGCGAATCTTTTCGGAGCGGTCGCCGGAGCCTACCATCGAGCGGCGTTCTTCGGAGTACTTTGCCTCGGATTCTCGGAGTGCGCGCTCATAAAGCCGAGCCCGTAAGACTTTCATCGCCTTGTGTCGGTTCTTAAGCTGTGAGCGTTCGTCCTGACAACTGACTACGATGCCGGTCGGAATATGCGTCAGTCGAACCGCGGTTTCCACTTTGTTCACATTCTGTCCGCCCTTACCGCCTGAGCGGAAAATATCTACACGTACATCCCCGGGCTCGATATTTACTTCCACTTCTTCGACTTCGGGCAACACGGCCACGCTCGCTGCACTTGTATGCACGCGGCCTTGTGTCTCGGTCTGCGGTACACGCTGCACACGGTGCACGCCGGACTCAAACTTCATGAGCGCATAGACGTCGTTGCCGGTGAGTGAGAAAGAAACTTCACGATAGCCTTTGAGGCCCGTTTCGCTATAGTCTATCAGCTCAAGCTTCCAGCCGATACGCTCGGCGAAGCGAGAGTACATTCGATAGAGATCTCCGGCGAAAAGAGCGGCCTCCTCGCCTCCTGTGCCTGCGCGAATCTCGATGATCGAATCTCGAGAGTCATTCGGGTCGGTAGGGATGAGCAGAATTTTTATTTGTTCTTCCAACTCGGCGTTTTTTGCTTGGAGTCCGTCGAGTTCGGTCTCTGCCATCTGCCGCATCTCAGGATCTTGCGTCTCCTTGAGCAACAATTCAGCGCCTGATATTTCTCGGACAAGCGAGGAGTAGGCACCATAAGCGGCCTCGATAGGAAGGAGGGTGTGACGCTCTTTAGAGAGGAGTTTCACGCGCGACTGGTCACCGGAAGACGAGGGGTCTCCCAGTTCATGCTCTATCGCCTCAAATCGGCGATGAATCTGTTCCAGTTTATCGAGAAGCTCCATGTAAAACGGTTGGTGTTTTCGTTGATTTTTTCGCTCAAAAACCTGCCACTCCGCGCTGGTTTGGGCAGGCGGGGTGCTTAACGCACGAATGGCTTTTTCCATTCACAGTAGCGCAATAGTGCCGTAGCTGGGCTAAGTCGGCGTTACTTGCGTTCGTAATTACCAATTGTCTCCTCATGCTCCATATTAATGGTATTTTTGTAGTAATGGCTACAGACGCGTTTACATTTCAGTCAAGTGAAGAGAAAAAATCCTACGTTCGAAAGATGTTCGGGGAGATCGCCGGGCGATATGATTTCTTTAATCATTTTTTGTCGCTCGGGTTCGATCGGTTGTGGCGAAAGCGGGCGATAGGGGCATTGCGTGCCGATTGCAAGATTCCAAATCCGAAAATTCTTGACATTGCATGCGGCACCGGAGATCTTGCTTTTGAAGCACTACGGCAAATTCCCGGGGCTGAGATAATCGGTCTTGATCTCACGCGTCCCATGCTCGATCTCTTTCAGAAAAAGATAGATGCACGTCGCGTGAACATCTCGCTTGCTGAAGGTGATGTCGAAGCGCTTACCTATTCCGATAACACGTTCAACGGCATCACGATTGGCTTTGGCACACGTAACTTCACGCGTTTGGATGTTGCGTTCAAAGAGATTCATCGCGTACTGGCTCCCGGGGGTGTATTCATAAATCTTGAGCTTGCGAAGCCGCGCAATTTTCCGATGCGCCAGCTGTATAATTTTTATTTCAACGGTCTGCTTCCAAAAGTTGCAACACTGCTCTCCCGACACAATAGCGCATATCGCTATTTGCCCGATTCGTTGCGCAAATTCCCGGATCTCGAGGACTTGGGTGAGATCATGAAACAAGCAGGCTTTTCCTCCGT
The DNA here is from genome assembly GCA_039923455.1 of Kapaibacterium sp. (SeqCode). Classification (GTDB taxonomy): domain Bacteria; phylum Bacteroidota; class Ignavibacteria; order Palsa-1295; family Palsa-1295; genus JBDTCS01. Next base: position 13,419 of record JBDTCS010000008.1, read on the forward strand.
TCGTTGGGAGACTATGACGCAAGGTATTGTCGCGATTCACATCGCTATTAAGTAAAGCCAATCATTGCAATCGAGCCCGCACGTCGTTCGCCAACCCATACTAATTTTCCTCGATGCGTAAAGAGTTAAAGGCGCTATCCCAGGAAACACTCATTTACGGAGTAAGCACCGTCGTTGGTCGCTTTCTCAGTTTTTTGCTCGTGCCATTTTATGTGAATGTGTTGCACACGCGGGCAGAGTATGGCATCTCGACGT
>JBDTCS010000009.1:0-4129 GCA_039923455.1 Kapaibacterium sp. (SeqCode)
TGACAATCAGTGAATCGATGCGCGAATTACAAATGATGTTCGGATCGAACGCACCGGTGCGCGAGATAAGCGTATAGTGTGGTGCCGTGTTGTCTGGCGTCGCAGCAACCGTATGCGGCACAAAGCAAATCGTCTTGTAACTCTTGTTACCTGCGCAATCAGTGAATGTAAAATCAAAGCAGCCACCGATCGTCGAATCGTTCTGCACGACTTTCACAACGTGCGGAAGTTTATTACAAGGGCCCACCAGCGGCGGACTCGTTGTTACAGTAAACTTCGTCTGATTGGGACCGGTATAGGCAAACGTGATGCTCTGAATTCCAAGATCTTTCGCACGATCATCATGCACATTGAACTGCTGAAAGAACGGAGCTTTGATGGACGAGCTATCGGAGGCCGCTTGTGCGTCAACAATTGGCGGCTGAATATCATGATCGGTACATGGAAGCGTAACCGGAAGATCACACGGATTCGCAAACGTTGGCGGTCCCTTGGAAGAGGTACCGTTCAGCGAAATGTAGGTATTGGTATCCGCACTACAATTTGTATAAAGATCAGCTTGCACAGTCCAATCTGCAACCACTACATTCTGCACCTGAATTGTGCCGAGCGAGAGTGTATCCGTCTTGCCACCAGGAGGAATGTTTCCAACCGGTCCGACGATCGTGAGGTACGGTCCGACCGAAAGATTCATCTTGGTCTGTGTGACCGTCGAATTCACATCGGTATTGAACACATAGACCGAAACCGGGAATGGATTCGGAATGTATTTTATTGCCAGCGGATCATATAAGAGTGTGTGAGGATAGAAAATAAGTGCGAACAAATTTCCTGAACAGCGATCGAATTCTCCTGTGCCGTACGAAGTACGCGCGATCTCAACTGTCGCTTTTGGCGTGGCACTAACTCCTGCCCACTCATACAAGATAGCACTATCATCGTATGGACCAGCCAACAAGCTCGGTCCCCAGAGCTGTTGCACCATATCGTCCCAATGTCCGGTTGTTATGCGTGTCGGGATCTTAAGCTGCAATACTGCATTGTCAAAATAGCCGGTACCATCAATTCCGGGATTGGCCGTTGGAAGATCATTCTGGAATGCGATAAAGAATGGCGGAATGCCTGGGTTACCCGCCGAGAACTGGTTCCAATTCCGATTGTAACCATACTTGGTTAAAATGATCGCTCTATCGTTATTCGAAACCTCATCATCGAGCAAATACTGTATTTGTACTCCAACGGGTGAACCTGCTGGGTTGTGCACTTTCCAGCGAATAACGATCTGTCCACTATGCGTGAACGCGACAGGGTAGATTTCTTGAATAAGATCAACGCCATTTTTGCTCGACCAAGTACATGTAATGGTATCACCAATCTTACTTAACACTCCATCGGTTAGATTTGCAGCAAAGCTCGACGGCTTCGTTATGTATGGATTATTGGTATAATATTTATTACCCACTACCGCAGTAAAGAAGGATTTATCACGGAAGGATAAAAAGTCGCCGTTTGGAGGATTGCCGGGTGACGTGAAGAAGGTCACGAATCCTGTACCATCTTCCACCTCACCGGTAACATACTGATTGCCCGTCTTCAGATTTGCCGAAGCAACTCCTGTGAGCAACAGCATTGCAAGGAAGAGAGCCGTGATAAATAGAGAGCGAATAGATGCCTTCATAACACGTAACTATTGGACGAAAACAGCAAAGAGAATCTCAATACATCAAGAAATCTGAACAAACTCGCACCTGCGATGCCAACGGAGCGAACTACAACAAATAGGTATCGATCACTAAGCGAAACTTGGTAGCAGTTGCACAGCCAACCACAAAAAAAAGGAACGAGCCATCAACCAAAACCAACACTGACCGAGCCGTACGGCATTCCCGAAGTTAGGTCAACATGCTATTCCCGTGGCTACGTATGATCGGCTAACGGGAATGAACGACTCAAACCTAATCCAGCTTATATTTCAGCGCGATCGTGCCATAGAGCGACGAGATCTTCCAACCCGTAGAGCGGGTATCTCGAACCGTCGATAGCGGCAGATCATACGTGAATGTGGGTGCGATGACCGCGTGATCGTTCACCGAAATATCGTAGCCTGCGCCAATTTGCAAGCCAAGTCGCAATGACTTTACATCTGTAATCGGGCCATCTTCAAGCGTCTCTTCCATCGTGCCGTTCGCAAAACGAAGGTTATTCACCACGCTGCCATTATCAAGGGTCGCAGTCGATGATGTCAATTCCCGATGATGGGTAAAGTGATTGCTCATGAGCAACCCGACACCCAGTCCGGCTTGCACAAATGGTCCGAGACGAAAGAACTGATACTTCACAAAGGGGGTGAAGGTCAGATAAGTCGTCTTAATATCGCCAACGCGATCGAACGTCACGGTTCCTTCGGAATCCGAGCCACCTTGATAAAGAATAAATGCTTGCTCACGGATGGAAGTACGGCTCGAGGTATTCATGAAATTGATACCCGCTTTGAGACCGATCACCCATTCATAATTCAGCGGCAGCTCAAAAAAGATATTGCCGATGAAACCTGTTCCCGTACCGCCGACGAACTCGCAATCACACGCCGCGAGATACGTACCAGCCTGATGATGCGATGCGAGACCAAGCTCGACACCAAACTGCGGCGGAGGTGCACCGGGACCAAATAGATCTCCGTGACTAATGATCTGCGCGTTCGCATTTGTTGCAAATAATCCGAAGCAGAGCATCGCAGCCATCGCAAGCAATCCGCAAACGTTTCGCATTTCTTTTCGACCGATCCGGTTCGTGCTAACTCTACTCATCCGGTTGTTTGACATAATCTTGAGAGCGTTCAACATGGTGGAGTGTTGTCGTGTGTGTTGCATCACTGTTTCCCCACGATTCGGACTTCGACGCGTCTGTTCTTAGCGCGCGCCGCATCCGTGTTAGCAGTATCGATCGGGTTAGCTTTTCCGAAGCCCTTTACGACCGCGAGCTGATCACGGGGCACGCCACGCGATAGCAGATAATCTTCCACCGTTACGGCGCGTCGTTCGGACAGCTTTTCGTTGTACTCCTGCGTTCCGACATCATCCGTGTGTCCGTTGACTTCGATACGCACGTATGAATTTTCTTTGACCTGCTGAATGAATCGTTCGAGCTTGCTGAACTCGTCCTTTTTCACATCGCTCTTGTTAAAATCAAAGTTAACGAGCACGGCATCTATCGCAGCCGGTTGTAAACGAATTTCCTTATCGACTTTAAGCATTGTTTCACGGCTCGCAGGAACAGCGAAGGTCGTGCTATAGGGATCATAACTCTCCACCGTTGTCGAGATACGGTAGGTCGTGAGTGGGTTGATGTTGAAGCTAAAGGCTCCGTTCGCGTCCGTCTGCGCTGTATAAGTATTCTTTGGAATGGGTGAACCCTCTTCCATTTCTTCAAGCTTCACGCGTGTTTGCAATGGCTTGTGCGAGAAGACATTCGTAACGTGTCCATCGATGCGTGCTCGCGAAGGTGTGAGTTTTATATCCTGCACAAAACCGTTCGGATCGCGGGTGCTCGGCGTTTGTGCCTCGATCGACCCGGATACGTAACCCTCGGCACCGGCACGAATCTTCACCAACTTACCAAGCGGGACAACCGCCGTGTAATCCGCTCCGGAACCACCATTCGTCATTGCTTCCGATGTTGCCGAAAGTGTGATTTCGATCTCCGGTTGTGTCTTCACACGCTGACCAGTCTCGGCATCCAGCACCGAACCCTTGAGCGTAATGATTGCCGGAGGAGGTGCAACAATATTTGGTGTGATGCGATAAATATCAAACTTACCCAAGCCACCATCACGATCACTCGCAAGATAAATCGCATCCTCACCGGGAGGTATTGCGAAGAACATCTCGTCTTGTTTAGAATTCACTGCGGGCCCGAGATTCTGCGGCACAGACCAACTGTTCTGTCCGGTGCGGTGCGTTACATAGATATCATAACCACCAAAACCGCCAGGCAGATTATCTGCTGCAAAGTAGAGCGTCTGATTATCACTCGATATCATCGGTGACATTTCGTTGCCGCTCGTATTAAAGCTCAGATCAACTGGCTCACTCCATCCGCCGGATGGATTCTTCGCCGACATGTAAATATC
>JBDTCS010000010.1:0-9197 GCA_039923455.1 Kapaibacterium sp. (SeqCode)
TTTAATTCACACGATGCAATTAATCAACATGAACCAAGCATCTTTGGGCGATCCAATCAGCGGTGTACGACGAATTCGTGCTCTGGGTCTATTGCTCGCCGTCTCCTTACTACCACTCTTGAGCGTCTCGACATCGCGCGCTCAAAACAATGTCGGAATCGGCACAACGGCACCGAACTCGAGTGCTTTACTCGAAATGGTCGCGACAGATAAAGGCTTACTAATTCCGAGAGTGACAACTGCTCAAAAGAATGCGATAGCATCGCCCGCAACGGGTTTGCTGGTGTTTGATCAATCGCTTACGCAGTTCTACTATTATACAGGCCTTGCTTGGGTTCCCTTCATCAATAACTCTGTCGGTTGGTCCACAATCGGCAACGCAGGAACTGTCGCATCCACAAACTTTCTTGGCACGACGGATGCGATCGACTTTCGTATTCGTACAAACAATATCGAACGAATGACCTTCACCTCCGGTGGTAACATAGGAATTGGCACAACGACCCCCGGTCGTCCGTTCGAGGTAGTCATGGACGCTCCGGCAAATACCACGACGGCAACATTTCGATCGGTGACCGCGGGTTACGGCGTACACATCGGCGGCTTAGGTAGCAATAGCACGTATGGTGTGTTACAAGGTTACGGCCCGGGAAACACCGCAGCGCCACTCGTGTTTCAATCGACGCTCTCGAATGGCAAGCTCGGAGTAAGCACAGTCTCCCCGAACACCCTACTGGATATTAACGGCGATTTTGCAATGCGTCAAACCGCGTATACTGCATCGAGCGGCAGCAATAATGACATTAGTGTCGGAGCAACTTCGTTTATTCGTGTCACAGGGCCCGGTGGAGCTTTTAAGATTACAGGCATTGCTGGTGGTGTCGATGGCAAGGTGCTCGTGATTTACAACGCAACCACACAGAATATGAGCATCACCAATGACGACGGATTATCAAGCTCCGGAAACCGCGTCTATACCTTAGCCGGAACCATCACTACGACCGGGACAGGTTGTATCTCGCTAATCTATAGCGCTACGGATAACCATTGGATCGTAACCGCAGTGAATCTATAAATTCTCGAATGAGTAAACTAAGAGCATTTCGCTTCCTAAGCGCCCTTCTCGTAAAACTATAGTTATTGAATTGCGTCAAGTACGATCTCGGCAATATCACGGACGTGTACGTGATCGCTCGCTTCCTTGGCCTTCACGCCATCGGTGAGCATCGTCATACAGAACGGACACGCTGAAGCGACAACCGTCGCACCGGTATCCATCGCTTCTTCTGTGCGCTCAATGTTAATGCGCTTCCCCTCTTTTTCTTCCATCCACATTTGTCCGCCGCCGGCACCGCAGCAGAGTCCCTTTGTTTTGGACCGCTCCATCTCTACGATGGTAAGTCCGGGAATATTTTCCAGCGCCGCACGAGGTGCGTCATAGATTCCATTCGATCTTCCGAGATAGCAGGAATCGTGATAGGTCACGGTCTCGAGTTGCTCTTTGTTCGGTTTTATCAGACCCTTCATCAACAGATCGGTGATGAACTCGGTGTGATGGACAACATCAAAATGCCCGCCGAAATCGCCCCACTCATTCTTGATCGCATTGAAGCAATGCGGGCACGTTGTTACGACCTTCGTGATGTTATAACGATTAAGCGTCTCCACATTTTCGCGAATCAGTGTCTGCGCCAGGTATTCATTGCCCATGCGACGTGCCGGATCGCCGGTGCATTTTTCCTCCGTGCCGAGAATACGAAAATTGATGTTCGCCGCTTGCATCACTTCGGCAAACGCCTGCGTAATCTTTTTTACTCTTGCATCATACGAACCTGCGCAACCAACCCAGAATAAAATCAAATCTTCTTTCTCTTTGGCTTGCGTAGCTGCATCTTTCTGTGCGAGATCATGCATCGTTCCGATCCCCATACCGTGCGACCAATCCGCTCGTTCGCTCGGAGCAAAAGCCCACGGCGAATAATTATTCTCCATCGAGCTAAACGCAGTTTGCAGCTCGGGCGGAAAACTTGCTTCCATCATAACAAGATTCCGACGCAAGTCCACGATCTCATCGACATGCTCAATCATCACCGGGCACTCCTGCATGCACGCTTGACATGTCGTACACTGCCAGAGACTCTCTTGCGGAATATAATCGCCGATGAATTTTTTATTCTCGACTTCTTCGCGTGTTGCGTGAAGTTTTTGTCCGAGCAACACACCGGTTGCTTTCGTGATAACAGGTACGGCTTCACTGCCGGTCGAACTTGTCTGAGGAGCTGCCGTACCAAGTTGCGCGCTTGCGATACCAGCTTCCCATGACGGGAATCCGAACGCTCCATCGGCCGTCAAGTAGGGCGCTTTGTCGATCATTCGCTCGTGTGTTGCGATGATGATCAAGCGTGGGTCGAGGACTTTGCCTGTCAAGTTCGCGGGGCAGACAGCTGTGCAACGTCCGCAATGTGTGCACGTGTCACCATCGAGCAATTGCTTCCAAGTCAGATCTTCGACATCCGCTGCGCCATATTTTACAAGGCTCTCATCGGTGAAGTCGATTGTCTTGAGATAATTCTTTCGACGAAGGTCACTGAAGAATACATTTGGAATCGAAGTGATCACATGTAAGTGCTTCGAATACGGCAGATAATTCATGAATGCAAGCACGAGCACAATGTGTATCCACCAACTGACTTCGTAAACCGTGTTTGTTAGTGTGAGCGAACTCAAGGTCGCAGTTCCAAACAAATGCGAAACAAGATTCGCAAGCGGTCGCACCTCGAACGCATATTGACCGCCCATCGCGATACGCGTCGCGTTCGCAAAAAGCAACGACGTTACGATCGCGGCGATTGTATACAGGATCAAGAACGCGTCGCGCTTTTCCGATTTGTCGCCCTCCAATCGCTTAACATGTGTAACTGCTCGTCGCCACACTGCACCTGCGACAGACACAATGATGAGTCCGATGAAGATATCCTGACTCACGGTGATCACTGAATAGACAGGACCAAGAAATGAGAATGAGAATTTTCCGATCAAGCCTTCGCCGATTGACTCGAGCACCGCAAAGAGTAGTGCCATGAATCCCCAAAAGATGAACGCATGGATCGGCCCGGCGACGGGATCGCGAAAGATCTTTGTTTGGCCGATCGCAATCACGAGCACTTTCCGAACGCGTGCCTGAATATCATCGAATCGGTTCGTCCACTTGCCTAGCCGAAGAAAATCGATGAGTCGCTTCGTATTAAAGCCAATTCCGGCAAAGGCCGCCAGCAGAAGAATGGAAAAAAGTACGCTTTTGGGTGTCATGTGTTAGCTGAGAATTATTTGCAAAAGTACGGAATATGGAGCGGGTAGCCGGACATGTGACACTTTACTCCCTCAGAGCGCCCGCGATTGTGAACCTTTCAAGACTTAAAGCGTGTTGAGCCCGCCTGAACTTTTAGACCCTAATACCGATGAAACGTACTTATCAACCGAGCCGCCGAAAGCGCGCCAACAAACATGGTTTCCGTTCACGCATGGCTACGAAGAATGGCCGCCGTGTGTTGGCCAGCCGTCGTGCTAAAGGACGTCATAAACTGACGACCTCTGACGAGCCAAAGAGCTAAACGGCCTGTTTCGCCTCGTTTGAGGTCACTCATCAGGGTGACTTCAGATTGGCATCCCAGAGTTTACAAAGGGCATCTGAACGAACGAGTTCAGATGCTTTTTGTTGTTTTTATAAGGTTTTTTGGCATCTGGACGATATTTTTTGGCAATGAAATCATCTCTATCGCAGGTCGCAAAGCCGGTACTTCTCGACCGATCGAGGACGCTTCGCGGGCTTCGGGATATTGAATGGTTTTTGCAGACAAAAAGGCCGATCAGAAGCTTATCAGGTATAAAAATGCAGATCTCGGGTGCATGGTCCAAGCGGCCAATCGGGGATCTCGAGCCGATCCAGTTTCTTTTGCTAGTCTCCAAACGCTCTGTCAAGGAAGCCAATGATCGAAATCAGCTTAGGCGGTGGATGCGCGAGGCTGTGAGAAATACTTCGGAGTTCTACGAAATCGAGCTTTTAGCGAAAAAATCTGAATCCCAAGTGATTATCATGCTTCGGGCCTCAAATCCACCGAGCAAGAATATCCAATTTCACTCGATAAGCAATGAGATCCGTGATCTGGCGCAGAATTTGGTCTTGAAGCTCTCGAGTATCGAAACGCAGCCACTCGTGCTGCGTACGAAGTCGAAAGCTTCGAATACTGTGCAAAAGGACTCAAAATCAACGAATTAGGGTATGAAACATGTTTTTATTTTCCTGATTCGGCTTTATCAGCGTCTGCTATCCCCGCTGTTTCCGCCGTCTTGCCGGTTTGAGCCAACGTGCTCACAATACGCTCTCGAGGCCATAGATCGCTATGGTTCGATTCGCGGGGTCTGGATGGGTATCAGACGCCTCTCAAGGTGCCACCCGCTCCACAAGGGAGGCTACGATCCTGTGCCTTAATTTGCATTCATAATGCCGGACGATTAGCAACTTCGGGCCGTCACCCGTGTTGCTCCTATATATGCATCAAGGAAAGCTGGCCCCAAACTCATAGAGTTTGGGGCGACACCACGGACGATTACCGAGATGACTTCCTTCGCCAGTCAAACGCAAACCGATAGAGATCGCGAGAACCAAGAGGACCTCGTGCTTTTTCGCGCGTTCACTGCGGGAGATCGCAATGCGTACACACAGCTATACTTAAAGTATCGGCAAAGAGTCTATTCGTATTGTGTGCGAGTGCTTTGCAATGATGAGGAAGCACAGGATCTGTTTCAGGAAGTTTTCATTCGCGTCTATGAGCGCGCGGCACAATTTGAAGAAGAGCGAAGCTTGGGTGGCTGGATTTTTACGATCGCGCATAATCTATGCCTCAACAAGATCCGCGACAAAAAGCCACAGCAACCGCTCGAAGAGCTGACGCTGCTCGTGATGCCTTCGGATGATTTTGGCGAGAACTGGAAAGATAGAATCGAGTGGGCGCTTGAACAAATACCAATCGAATATCGCGAAGCATTTATTCTGCGTGAGTATGAAGGCCTGACGTATGTCGAGATCGCAGAGATTCTTCACACCACACTGCCGGCAGTGAAGAGCAGAATTTACAGATCGAAAGAGAAACTGAGAGAATTACTGGAGCCCTACTACCACGATGGAAAAGAGTAACCACTCTTTTACCGTGGGCTTCACGACGAATTGTTGACATGCTTCGAATATTCTTTTTTATCAATTATTCGAAGCGGATTTTGAAAGCATAGTTATCATCATGACACCGAACGAGAATATTTTGCAATTTCTGGACGGCTCGCTCTCGCAAGAGGACGAGGCGGAGTTATTGCATCGACTCTCCGTCTCCCCGGAGCGGCGGGCACTGCTTAGAAGCTTTCTCAAACAAGAAGCGCTCTTTGCACGCGATAGAAATTCTATCGCAGTCCCCTATGAACTCGAGCAAAAACTCTGGGAGCGCTTGACTCCCTTACTTCCACCCGCCGGCTTGCCTGTTGCAACAACCGCGATGGTTGCCGCGGAAACCGTGGCTGAAAGTTCGTCGATCTGGTCGCGTATTCTTACGCCTGTCGTCGGTTCTATTGCTGCGCTTACACTCATTTTAGGAATTGGAGTCGGCTATACATTAGGTTCTGGTACGACGCATGAGGTAACGTACTACACATCTGCCCCGAACGGGCAATCCGCTATTGCTGCACTTTCCGAGACAACGGATCCAACGCCAAACGCAAGCGGCGTCCGATATGTGAATCAGAATCGTGCGAACGGTAGTGCTAACTCGGTGGGCAATAATCGTAACGCCGGTTTTATCTCCGGATTTGCAACGTCGTTCCTAAGTTGGATGAATGGTCTTGCATTCTCGAATGCTGCAGCTCCTGCGCAAAGATTCGTCGCAAATGATGAGCCGGCGCAGGTTAGCTCCATCGATCAGGCGACTTTGGCAGGTGATCAGAATTCGATTCTGCAAGTCACGCCGAGAATGCCTTACATGATACCTGCAAAAGTTGGCGGCGATGATAAGATCCGCCCGCTCTTCGCACATGCCGATCCTACAATGTCACGAGAGAAGACGTTGCTCGAGCGATTTGAATTCTCTTTCAGTGAAAGCTTCGGCAAGCAATACCCGAACTCGGCAGCGACGAATATTTCGCTTCCGGTCGTAACCAATTCATCGGTCAGCGCATTTTTTCAGGTGTTTCCGAATTCGAATGCGCTTTGGGTTGGTGCTTCGGGCGGTACAGCAAATGTGACGAAAAAGCATCTCTTTACAAAAGCCGGAAATCCGCTTGATCCGTTGCAGCAGGAGCTCACGGGCGAATACACACACGTGCAATCGAATTGGGTTGGTGGATTGCTGCAATATCGCCTCGGGCTGTTTCCTCAATCGGATATGACGTTCACTGGCGGTTACGGAATCTCAACCGCAGGAAAGCTTGCGATGGCGGAGATTGGTTTACACTACGATGCAACTCGCGATGTCGGCTTCGTGATCGGTTTACGTGGTACACAAATCACATACGATCTGACGCAAGAGCGTGACGATGCAATGAAAGCAGCCAAAGGCCCGCTCGTGGTGCCACGTTCGGTATCCGATGCAACGCCGAGCTTTAACGTAGAGCTCAACACGGGACTCTTCTTCCATTTTTAATAAATCGGCAGAATTACTTTTATGCGAACGATGAAGACGCGAAGTCTAGTATTGCTAATGATCTTGGTGACTGCCGGATTGTCATCGTGTGGGGTAACGGAGCCGACACCGGATGCAGGCTCGACAGTGAAATCCTATTTCTATCCGCTGAAGAACGGATGGACTTATACCTATACACACATCACCCAGAATACGGCAAGTCCGTCGTATGATACGGCGACCTATCAGATAAACGTAGCGCTTACGCCGACCGATACGAACAAACTCGTCAGTGTGAACATGTTGCGTGGTGTTTATTCAACACTCTATGCGTTCACCTTCTCGACCGATGCGCAAGGCATTCAGACTGCCTTGCTCGCCGATGCGACACATTCCTTCGTTGCACTTCGAGGTGAGATGACCGATAGCAGCTCTTGGGTATGCGACCCGGCGACTGCAACAACAGCGAAAGTTATCGCACACTACGATCAATACGATCCGCAACACGGCGACGGACACATTTTTCAAGACGTGATCGTCATACAGTATCATCGCGCGGGCGACCCGGTTGACACCTATATACTCCGTTTCTTTGCTCGTGGGTTTGGGTTGATCACAGAAAAAAGTATTATCGGAAACTCGACTGTGATAGGTACGCTGCAATTGCTGTCGGTAGATGCGAGCAAAGCACATCGTAGTGCGACAAATGATCCTGGTGTCTTCAACCGGTATTTAGATCGCCCGATGGTAAACTTCCGACTGGACGACAAATAATTTGCCGAGATCGACTCACTAAAGAGCGGAGCGATTTCATAGATTTGTATGCTCTTTTACTCGCATGGACTCACCATGCGAGTATTTTTGTTTGTAATAGATGAGTCAAATAGGCCCTATTGTAAATTACCGCAATAGAATCACTACCGAATGAAACTGCCGACACCGAGCTTTGGAAAACTGCCGAAAGAATCGGGCAGAGTGAACCTGCGTTCGCTCGTACGTGGCAATTCTATGGCATTACGCATTGCGGTATTCATCATGATGAGCGCTGTATTTCTATTGCTCGTCTCGGTAACGGAGCGAAAAGGACACACGAAGGCGACGGAAGAGAATCTGACAAGTGAAGATAGCACAACCGTGAAGCCTCCCCGGAGCGGCAAACCGACCGTCACAAATCCTCGCACGCAACCTAAATCACGATGAGCAATCTCTTTCTCGGCATCATGACGGGCACGAGTCTCGATGCTATCGATATTGCGTTGTGTCGATTTGAGAATAATAGCGTCGAATTAATCGGTAGCCACACCTCAGCATGGAATCCAGAACTTCGCGAAATACTCATGTCGCTCGCCACTTCTGAGCGTGTCTCGCTTGACCTGCTTACTCGCACACATTTTGAGTTGGCACGAAGTTATTCGGAAGCAGTCAGCGCGTGCTTGCAGAAATTGAATCTCTCACCTGCGGATATTCGGGCGATCGGTCTTCACGGACAAACGATTCGGCACTTGCCAACGCCAGTCGCGATTGCACAAAGTCTCGCGCCGATCGGTGCAACTTTTCAACTCGGCTCGGGTAGCGCACTCGCTGCGCTTTGCGGAATCGATGTAGTTAGTGATTTCCGAAGCGGTGATGTTGCGCTCGGCGGGCAGGGCGCACCGCTTGTGCCGATGTTCGATGCTCGTTTTTTGCGCAGCGATCGGCGCACTCGTTTGGTTACGAATATCGGAGGCATCTCAAACGTCACATATCTACCAATAGCTGGCTCCGTCGAAAACATCGTCGCCTTCGACACCGGCCCGGGGAACATGATTCTGGATGGCATCGCCAGGCACTCACTTGGCAAACCCTTCGATGATGCGGGAACAATTGCAGCAACCGGCACAGTGAATGAAGAGCTGCTACATAAATTGCTAGCGCATCCCTACTTCGCTATTGCACCACCGAAATCGACCGGCCGCGAAATATTTGGAAGTGAGTTTCTAAATATATTCCTTGAAAATATCGAGACCGGCACACTCAGTGTGCAGGATGCGCTTGCCACTGCCACCGAACTAACCGCATGTTCAATAGTGCTTGCTTTCCAATGGTTACCAAAGAAAGTATTATCTTTGTCAACCAACAATACGAAGGCTTCTGATTCGGATGCGATCTCCAGTATCGACGAGATCATTGTTAGTGGAGGTGGGGCATTCAACATTTTTCTTATCGAGCGTCTACGCACACTCGCTCGGTGTGAAGTACTTCTCTCAGATAGCTTTGGAATTCCTGCGCAATCGAAGGAAGCGATCGCATTTGCTTTTTTCGCAAAGGCTCTCATTGCGCGAGAACCGATTCACATTCCATCTACGACCGGTGCATCACGCACAATTCTACTTGGCTCACTAAGTATTGGCTCCACGAGTAGCCGTTAGCTGCTCGCTTTTTTTTATCGCGGGCTACTGTATCCTACACAAACGAAGCTTGCGCAAGTTCATTTTGCAATAGTTCGCAATGTGATCACGCAGCGCAATAATATTTCAAACTATTTTCTTTGTTCCG
>JBDTCS010000011.1:0-3754 GCA_039923455.1 Kapaibacterium sp. (SeqCode)
CGGGCGATCAGACAATCACACATTCCCAGCAACTTCTCAAGATTTGTTGCGTGTGCATTGAACCGATCTGTCGCGTATTGCACAGCGCCTTTCGTAGAGATCAAGAATTCCCAATCGCTCGACTCCAGTAAGAGCAGCTCACGCCCCGTCTGTTGGAACACTTCGTGCAGCAGGCCGGGCTTTGCCTCGCCAGTTAGCAGTGCGCGCTTTTTTATCGCAGTAACAAGTTCTAAAAAGCGATCCTCCAACGGGTAGAGGATGTCCCACATCCAATCTACCGCGTTGTTCAGCCAAACCGCATGTCCGCCGCCATCGCCCCATGAGCCCTCCGGCAGTGCGATCGTGGGACGTTTCAGATTTGGATTATCAACTGCTTCGCGGCAATCGGTGAGCAATACATCCGGATCTTTATCGAGCAATTCCATCACACGCGCAACGAATCTTGGACCTTCATGCCACCAGTGCCCGAAGAGTTCGGTATCAAATGGCGATGAAACAATCCCGGGGTTGCGCGAGGTGAGAGCATGCTCTCGGAGTCGCGCACGGAGTACCTCTACGAAGTGCATCGCATTCTGAGCGATCTGCGCCTCTATAAGCGAGGGATCATACTGCACTTTTTTATCGAGATCAACCTTCGCGCCGGTGACGGCCCAATATCGCAAGCCGGAGTTGTGATGCTTCTTATGAAAATCCAGATAGGGTGGGCTGCCCGGGTAACCGATATCTGTCGACCATACTTGCGCAGCAGTTTGGGGATCACGTGCGAAGATCACCGGAAGCTTTCCTAAGATATTGCGTTCGGTCGAGCGTACTTGGTATAAGCTTGCAAGTGAACGCTTGTGAGGCTCGTGCCCTGGGATTGGGAGGGGCTCCTCCTCGTTTAGAAATTCTTGCGATTCAAAGAATGGATGATACCGATGCATCGTCTTTCCGCCCGTTACCTGATGCCCGTCCACTACAAAATACTCGAGCTTATTCTCTGCGAGTAATTCCTCGATTCCTTTTCGGTCATAGTGACGAGATCGAATTTCTTCGGGTCCCACGGGCGGTTGCCAATTGTAGGCTGGTCGGTATCCACACTCTGGTAACCAGATTCCACGCGGACGTTTTCCGAAATGCTTCTCATGTGTGTCAATAGCAACCTGAATTTGTGCTCGAATATTTTGGTCCTTAAGCAACAGCGGAAAATAACCATGCGTCGCACCGCAGGTCATCGGATCAAGCACACCTCGTTCAAAAAGTTTGCGAAAGCCCATGACGAGATTGCCATGATATTTATTGACGAAGAGATCACGAGCATTTTGATAGTAGGCTCTCCAGTGCTCGGCGAGCGGTTGTAGCTGAGGCTCCGCGTTCGTTGCAAAATACTTGTAGTCATTTTCGGCAGCCAGAATTTTCTCGTCACAATAGGCCGTGAAGATGTCAATGAATCTCGGATCGGAGAGTTGCTCCAGATTAACAGGGGAGAAGTCCATCGAAATGCGAACACGCAAATTCCTGGAAGATAAATTGTCAAAGGCTTCGAGAAGCGGAATATAACTCTCGGCCGCAGCCTCGCAAAGCCAATCGGATCCGAACGGCCACTTGCCATGATGCAACACATACGGAAGATGTGTATGCAGGATAAAAGTAAAATAGCCTAACACGATACGTAGTCGAAATATGAAAATACCTTTTAGCACTCGCGGGACAAAAGCCGATCGGTCGCTTCATAGGAAACTCCAGATATGTCGCCGGCATCTTGCTCATTGCAAATTTACGGACTTTCCTGCCACAAAAGAAAAATAGCATTCTCTGCACTTAATTGGAACCGTGAGAGGAGTACAAGGCGTTTTCGACACGCTTCCACGGGACAAGCTTCGGATTGACAAGTTTTTGATAAAAAGTGTTTTCGAAGTGCATTTTTTGGGTGCGAACAAATATTCCTGAGTAGCTCAGTTGGTTAGAGCATCTGACTGTTAATCAGAGGGTCGTAGGTTCAAATCCTACCTCAGGAGCAGAAAACCGCCCACCGTGGCGGTTTTTCTTTTTGGCGTGGCAAACATCGGCGTTTGGAGTTTTGTGATTCGATGGCAGGCAACGCTTTTTATTTCGAAGGTATGGGAAAGATGAGACCTATGGAAAACAAGATTGGGGCAAAGCTATTCAAGTTGCTTGCGGTGTGTAGCTTAGTCTGGATTGCGCTCTTCGCATACGTTGCGGACGCCCAAATGGGATCGATGGGCTACTCCATCAAATCCATTCAGGGCTGGACGGTCCACTTCAACGACCAACTGCTTACCAAAGCACCGGAAGTATATTCCGAGGTGTTGCCGCTACTTGACAATCGACTCTATGGTATTCGACTGGTCGTGGGCGAAGCAGCACTCGCAGAATTACAAAAGGTACCAATTTGGGTTGAACTTAATGATACGGTAGATACGCGTGATCCACTCGCATCGTATTTTCCGCATAAGGAGATGATGCAGAAGCAAAATCTGAATGTCGAGAAGGCGCAGTCGATCGAGCTTTCGAATGCAGCAAACTTCGTAGTGTGGTCCAAGAAATCTCCTTCTTCGATCTTATTTCTCCTGATGGCAAATGCCTATCATGACAGGGTTGTTCACTATGAGAATCCCGAATTGATAGCATTACAGAAGAAAGCAGCCGAGAGTCGAAGGTATGATTTACTCTTGAATATTCAAGGTACTCGGTCGAACGGACTAACAGCACAAGATCCCAGAACATACTTTGCGATGCTCTCGCAAGCGTATCTGGATGTTAGCTCATACTATCCTTTCGTTCGCGGGGAGATCAAAGAGTGGGATCCTGAAATGTACGCATTCCTCGTAAAAGCGTGGGGCCAGTAAATCTAGTTTACTAGCCCCTGATATACTCCCGCAATCGTTGTAAGATCAGTGTATTCTACCTATGCGAGTGTGGTAGCGGCTTGGCTCCTGTTCGCGAATCTCCTGCTCGCGGCGTAATCTTCGTGCATAGAAGAATACTCTGCGTCGAGGAGGCGGAGGTGGAATAAATACCTGCTCATAATACGGCGGCGGGCATGGTTGCAATGGTGCAACGTACACGACGATAGGTGCACGCCGAGGATGAAGGTGTATTCTCCAAAATCTTCTGTTCGCCAGCGCGGCACTTGAAGAAAACGCAACTACGCAAACCGCTAGTGCCAGATATTGTTTCATGACAAATCAATGATATGTTCAGCTCTCAGGAATAGATAACGACCTATTCCTGCAAGCAAGTTCGTTAGAAAGTATTCATCCGTTCGGAGTCTCCGCGTTAGCTAGTTTGATTGCTTGAGATTTGACTGGGGCTCTTACGAGTCACCAGGATCAAGATCGATTTGGAAATAACTTTTGCTTCCGCTCCTTAACCGGAGTTGGCTATTATATTGCAATCCGTTTACCTTCCGTGGAATATAACTAGGGAAGTATTGGGAGGGAATGGCACACCGGAAAGAGAGAGAGTATTTGATCAATTGCTGCGACGCTATGAGAAATAAAATAGCTATCACCCTGTTCTTGTTGTGTATCTGTCCGCAATTCTTACGTGCGCAGAACAACTATGACTTTCCACAATTTGGGCGCGAAACAGGTTTGTTCATCACCCAGCCGCTACGATGGGATGGAGATGATTGGCTAAAGTTAGGTGCGGTCGGCTTGGCTACCGGCCTTGCGACTCTTTTCGATCAACCCACTCGCACATGGACGCAAAATGATGGCGGACACTACTACAAGAGTGTACCTATTGAAGG
>JBDTCS010000012.1:0-11173 GCA_039923455.1 Kapaibacterium sp. (SeqCode)
AACTGAGTGAAGAGAGCATTAAATTCAGACTCTTTCGTTTCCAGAATCATAGGAAAATTCTTAATTTAAAAGTACTACATTTTAATAAAACATCCAATGCCACCAGAACACTTTCGTCAATCGTCGCGTCGCCGCTTATAGATTCACTGCAGGAATGGTTCGAAGAACTGCATGTCGACATCAAACTCTTGTCTGGGTGTGACGCCAAGTCGAGTTTGCTGGAACATCTCAACCAATTTTTCTCCATCTACTAACTCTATCTTCGGATCAATACGCTCTGCTTCCTTTCTTGCTTCTGCAGAGAAGGTGCCGGTAGTGAGAAATATTCCTTTCTCCGCTCGACCCAGGATTGAATTTCTGAAATCTCCGACTTCAGATCGCGAAACCGTGCCGACATATCGTTTGCACTGAAACGTCACTATCAGTGACACGAAAGGATTGATGGCCAGTTTTCCAGAACCATCAAATCCTCCATCACGTGAGCGACCTGTGACGAGCACGTTTTCAAAGCCAGACTCTCTTAATAGGAGTCCGCAGACTTCTTCAAATCCTTTAGGCGTTAGCCGTCGCAGTACTTCGAGCAATGACTCCGGTTGTTCATCCTCCACTAACTCGTCCGGCTCTTCTTCATGCTGCCCAGCTATCTGTTCCTCTGGCTCTTCGATTGCAGCCATTTCCTTTTTAGGCAATTCCGAATAGACTCGAAACTCCTCGATGATGGTCTTACGAGATTTTTCAGACGGCAGTATTGCTTCGCGTCCTTTCTCAGTTAAGACCCATGTGCCTCGGCTGGATGAATCCAGATAGCCTGCCTTCACCAAATAATCTCTCGTCCAGGCAACTTGATTATGAAATCTCAACGTGCCATCCTTCAATGTTGCTTCAATTACATTTGGGGGTAGGTCGAGATTCTTTGCAATCAAATCAGAAACTTCTCTCGGCTTGCCCGAGCCACCAAGTTGTTTAAGTGCCTCGAGTAGCGGACCCGCTAACGGTTTGAATCTATCCTGTACATTCGCGAAAACGACTTGCGCATCTTCCGTTGAGAGTTTGGCATGCTTACCTTTATCTGTCAGCGCCCAAATGCCTCGTGTCGAACCATCAAGGTATCCACCATTCACAAGATACTGTCGCGCCCAAGCAACTTGATTGTAAAATCTCGGAACCCCAGTTTTTGTCTTCTCCTCTAAAATACCTTGAGCTATGTTCTGCTTTCTTGCAATCAGCTCAGTCACCTCTCTCGCTTTTGCAGAACCGCCAAGTTCTCTCAACGCATCGAGTATCGGCCCAAACCATTGGACGAATTCTGATCCCTTGCTCTCTTTCTTCATTTAGAATTGGTGAACGTGTCGATTGTGGAGTCTCTTAGACGGTCAACTTACAAACCAGTGAGGGATGCCTGCATCTATATTTGGAATTCTACCCCCGAAGGAGAGTTAAATATACGAAGGAAACTGTCTGAACCTTGATTTTATGGGATTTCAGAGATTAAGAAGATTGGGGAGGGATCGAGTGCGGTGAGCATAGCGGTCCTGTAGCTGCATAGTTCGATCGGTAGACACCGTGCGGTTGTTGGAATGTTTGATGGGTAAAGCGTTTCAGCCAAAAATCGGGGGATGCTCGGCGACGAGCTTGTATAGCGGCATCGTGATCCGAGTACTCCAAAGCGCCGCTTCGAATCATAGCGAGAGCGAAAGTTTGTACTATATTTGATAGATATATTTTGAACAAAAGCGTCGTCTTTCTTCCTACGCAGAAAAGGATACACAATTGGTGGGGCCGCCGCAAGGGTTGGAGGTCTACGAATTGGGTAGTTCCTTCGCGGGTGGGCCCAGATGGAGATCAAACCGAATTTCACATTTCCGTAACTCTCAAGTAGTCACATGAAAAGAGCGCCTCTTAGGCCAATTATGCTGCTGCTGGTTTTGGGTCTGACCTCAGTCGTGAGAGGTCAGACACCAACTCTTGCTTGGTCACATCCGCCGAGCAGCCGCGCCAACACCTACGCGATAGGCGCATCACCCGATGGTTCGATGATCGCCTCGGGTGGCAGCGATGCAACGATCCATCTTTGGAAAGTTGCAACCGGAGAAGCGACGATTTTTAATGGTTCGTTCGATTCGCTCTGGGCTTATCCCGTATCCTGCATTTGCTTTTCGTCCGATTCGAAGAAGCTTATTTGTGGAAAGCAGGGTGGCATTATTCAAGTCTGGGATATTAACGCACCTTCGACGAATGCAGAGTACTCATTTAGCACTAACGCGCCTGGGTATTCAGATAAAGTCGTTGGCGTGATCAGCGGTCCCAATAATACTTTTTATTCGGCAACTCTTGAAGGATCCATTCATCAATGGTCATTAGCTGATGGGCATCAGATTGGTGGGATCATCCTCCATGATGACCTTTTTCGTTACATAGCTCTGAGTCCCGATGGGACGATCTTAGCTGTAGCGTCGCAGGGCTCGGTGCAATTCTTTTCAACGTTGAATTGGAAACAACAAGGAAAGACACTACCCTTCGACAACATTATGGGAATTGCCTATGTACCGAATGGCCAATTACTGGTTTGTACATTGTCGCAGCTCATAACAATCGATCCCGTATCTGGTAATCAGTTGAAAGTAGTAACGTTACCCGCCACCGGACGCAAGTTATCCATTTCTCCTGACGGAGCTTCTGCGGTAGTGGTAACGGTCTCTGAATTTCGTGAGTATAATACTTCTACGCTTGCCTTTCAAGGTTCGCTGCCGGCAGATTTGGCCTCGCTCTGCTGCGTGATTCCTGGAAATAAATTGCTTGGTTGTGTTACCGGTTATCAAGATATTTCTATTGCTTCCCTTAGCGAGTTCAAGCGGATAGCCAGCTTCTCTGCGCATTCAGCACTCGTGGTGAGCATGGTGCTCTCCGCAAACGATTCTATCATGTACACGGTTGCCCTCGACCATACGCTAAAAGCGTGGGAGAGGGCTTCAGGCATCCTTTTATACTCGATCTACTTCGAGCAGGACCAGCCTTTTTGCGTTACTCTGACCGGAAAAAATGATGAGGCGTTTGTTGGATTTGTATCCGGAGCATGCCAGCGTTGGGATTTGAAAACAGGAAAACTTCTCAAGGAGGTTTTACGAGTCTCGCAACCTATTCGAGATGTTGCCTTATGCCCGGCGCTTGGTGTGTATGCAATCGCTTCTTCTGACAGTACTCTCCGAGTATTTAAGGCTGAGACGGACGAGCTTCTCAAATCACTGAGGTTTGATGACGTAGCTCATAAAGTCGCATTCTCACCTGATGGCAAATACTTAGCTTGTGGTTGGGGAGACCGTACCAGTGTGGTAACTTATGGTGACCTTGTCACTTATTACGAGACGGGTAGTGCAGATTCATGCCACTTTTTAGAATTTTCACAGGATTCGCACTTCATGTACTTGGAGTCCTCTGTTAGTTACGAAATTAATTGGCTTGATCGAAAAGTTGCGCTGGGTTTTGGGAAGCGCGACTTTCCTGGCACACCGCACTGGTCACACGACCATAATAATCGCCTTATTGGATTTTATCGAGGCGCGGCATTGAGTGTATCGCTCCGGGGGGATACTGTACTCTATGAGGGTCCAGCGATCCCACATAATTATTTGTACGCCCAATTGGCGCATGACGATCGTTCTATTTCAGGTGCCACAGATCTGGGTCAGCTGGATATGTGGAATTTGCCTGCAGTGAAGGAGAGTGTCGCACTGTTGCCCGTTAGTCAGTCGGTGGCCGTGAGCTGTTACCCGAACCCACTGGTCACTTCACAGTCTACTGGGCTAACGATCATGACACCATTTGCAGAGGGAGCAGTCAAAGTGACAATTTTTGATGCCTTAGGACGTCCCGACAAAACCGCAAACGTTCGATGTTCTTCTTCGGGTATCATAACACTAAAAATGGAATCCATTCCATTCGGATTGGGATCTCATTATCTTCGTGTTGTCCAAGGAAACCGCACTGCCTCCTCGAGTTTTATCACGCTTCCATAACATTTCGCGACCGGAGACGAGTAATGGTGTGCTACTGTATACACAGAGTACCTCTTGATGTGGTAGGCGCAGGCTAAAGCCTGCGGCTACCACTACGCGCTCTGATTCCTTTCTTGCTTCTGCGGAAGAGGTGCAGGGTGTGAGAAATATTCGAAACTGTCTGAACCTTGATTTTATGGGATTTTAGAGATTAAGAAGATTGGGGAGAGATCGAGTGCGCAGAGGCTCATGGACTACGGAGACGTTGAATTGCTTGGTTTCGCAACTGCCGTAAAACACACGGCTCAATATTACGCTCCTCTGGAGCGGACAGCATGTTGGGCACCGAATGACTCCGATATCTGAATGTGATACACGGTCGTTCTACGTTCGTACGTGCGCGTGTAAATGTTCTTCCTGCTCCATAGGAGCAAAATATTTGTAGCCGCCGGTTTCAACCGGCGGTACGTAAGCAACTTTTTTTATTGGAGCTCCGTAGGAGCGAAATATTTTCCGCGAAGGGTGGCAGGAATATCTGTGCATGCAACGATACTTCCGCTTCAGGTAACCTGTTAATATTACGCTCCTACGGAGCTTTGGATTGTTTTGTCCTGCCACCGCCGGTTAAAACCGGCGGCTACAAATATCGCGCTCCTCTGGAGCGGATGGAGCCCGCATGCAGCATTAAACGAACACGGAATCCAGATTTGATAGCCTGTCATCTTATGTTTGGTCGCGCACAGGATTCGTCAAGCGATGATTTAGCTCCCATAGAGCTGTGCGATTGCTGCCCCATTTTAATAGGATCGGATTTTTGAAAGCTGAAAACGGAAGACGTTAGCTAACATGTTTTTCTTGTTGGGGAATCGGCAGCTCAATGGAATGCGGTGCAAATATAGCATGAATCACGATTCAACATCTGACCTCTGATCATTACTCTTGCGTTGCATAGAATCCGCGAAGTTAACACCCGTGTGGAGTGAAATCATTCAACGCGTGAATACGTCTATTTATCATGATCTCTTTATTGTTACTTAGACACGCTGAATCGAGTTCCATCGTCCAAGAAGAAGATAGCCTTATTCTCGATGATGAGACGAATGTATTAACGGATGCGGGAAGAATTGCGAGTGTAGAGTTGGGAGAGTTGTTACGGACAAACTTCGGCTCCATCATTGTGCATTCAAGCCCGTCATCGAGGGCATACGAAACGGCGAAAAATATCTCCGATGGCGCGGAAAATATTCTATTAGATGAGCGACTACGTGAGCGAGCGTTTAACTTTCCACTTACGACGCCGACCGGTGAATCTCGCAAGTATCAAATGCAAAGTCACATGCATCCTCATGAAAGGATTCTGGGTGGGGAATCCATCGCGGATCATCGAATAAGAGTAGGGGACTGGTTTCGCGAATTCGAAAGCAAGTTAGCTGAAGAGCATGTCTACGCCGTCGTCACACACGGAGGTACACTGGATCAATTGCTTGCAATCATATTCGAGAGTCCCATTAACGCGATGAGCCGATATCATGTAGCTTGCGAACCGGCGCGGTTTCATTTACTCAAGCGATATCACGTTTCACCTGAGGCTTATGTTTGGCGATTGGATTGCATAAATGCATGTGAGATCGGTTAGTGTATCCGCTGTCCTATTTGTATTCGGGGTAATAAACCTTGCTATGTACGAAAGCTTCGACATTGTCGGGTCGCGGAACATTGGCTAATCCTTGGTCGAAAATGTATCGCGCTACTTCGGCTGAAATATGTTTTGAGACTTCCAGTATATTCGCGATTGGTGGATAGATTAATCCCTTGCTGAACATTTCCTCCGTCACTTGTTCAGCTAGCGCTTTCGCAGCGCAGATAAACATATCATCAGTGACACGCTTCGCTTCTGTCGCAAGGATCGCAAGCCCGACTGCCGGAAAAATATAAACATTGTTACCTTGTCCGGGCTGAAATGTTTTTCCATGCACAGTGACCGGATCAAACGGACTGCCACTCGCGAAGATCGCCTTGCCATTCGTCCACGTGTAGGCCTCCTCGGCAGTACATTCGGAGTGGGATGTTGGATTAGAAAATGGAAAAATGATGGGACGCTCATTGATACGCGCCATTGCTTCCAAGACTTCGACAGTGAACGCACCACCGATCGTGCTCACACCAATGATGGCCGTGGGGCGAATCGATTCGACGGCATCGAGAAAGGAATTCATCGGTGCGTGATCATGTGCGAAGACAGCTTTGTAATCATCGAGGTCCGTTCGTGATTTTACAAGTAGTCCGCCGGAATTGAAGAGCCAACAATGTTGATGCGCTTCTTCCTTCGTCATACCTGACTCCTCGAGCACTTTGACAAGCAGCCCTGCAATTCCTGTCGCAGCTGACCCCGCTCCAAGAAAAAGAAAGCGCTGATCTGTCATTGGTTTGCCGTTCACTTTGCATGCCGCGAGAATGCCACCGAGCGCGACACTTGCCGTTCCTTGAATATCATCGTTGAACGTGCAGATCTCGTCGCGATATTTAGTCAGAATTCGAACAGCATTCGGTCCTGCAAAATCTTCCCACTGAATACAGATATGCGGAAAGACCTCCGTCACTGCAACGACGAACGCGTCGATAAAATCATCATAGTCTTTTCCACGAATGCGCTCCATGCGCAATCCGGGATAAAGCGGATCATTCAAGAACGATGCGTTATTCGTACCAAGATCAAGCACGATAGGGAGTGTGATGTTCGGATCGACTCCTGCACATGCTGTATACAGTGTAAGCTTACCGATCGGTATTCCCATACCGCAAACACCAAGATCACCAAGCCCAAGAATGCGCTCGCCATCTGTGACGACAGTGAAGCGAACATCCTTGTCCGGCCAGTTTCGAAGGATCTCTTTGATGTTATCTTTGTCTTCGTACGAGAGATAGATTCCGCGAGGCCGCCTGAGTATATGTCCGAACTGTTCGCATGCTTCACCGACGGTCGGTGTGTACACAATCGGAAGATACTTCGTCGGATTGCTCATGATGGTCCGGAAGTAGAGCGTCTGATTGTTATCGAGGAGTTGCGTAAGAAAGATATATTTGTTTATCGCTTTGTCGAATTGATCGACCTGCTCTTCGATGCGCTGAACCTGCGTCTCGATCGACTCTACTACGTTAGGTAAGAGACCCTCCAAGCCATAGCGCACTCGCTCTTCATGTGTAAAAGCTGTGCCTCGATTAATGTGGGGATCACGGAGAATATCGTAGCCAATCTTGGTATCGTAACTGATCTTGGTATCGTAACTTTGCATGCCGCAGAGAATCGCACTTGTTTGCGCCTTCGAATGAGGATCGTACCGATCCGAATATACAGGCTGGCGATTAAACACCATCATCGAAGGAAGTATCGGAAATAAATTACCAATTCTTATTCACAGATTGTTCGGTATCAGGTGTGCGTTGCAAAGCCGCGGCATTTTCGAATTAACTTCGATTGTTCAACAATATTCTCAAATGGAAATGGCTTACGTGCCACATAAATCGTTTATGTTGAAGTCTTGCGAAGTAAATCAAGCTCCGTTCTCCCCGTCCGAATAAGAGGCAAATGGATCGATCTAACTTGCCTCATTCGTTTGAGTTTAGGGCGATTGTCTGATGCCTACGACGAGATTACCTCCTCAGATTGGTCGCTAAAATATTTATTTCTACGGGCAGATATGTGCCAAATACGCTCATTATGAGCAAAAAGCGGGGCTGCAGCCAAGCCCAGAAAGTCTAAGCATTCGGACAAGCCGTTTCCAGTGGAATAGTTTTTGTATATTTGCAAACTTCTTATGAATGGAATCGAAGCCTTCACGCTCCGGCAAAGTGTTTTGATTTTTGATGGGTTCGGAATGCATCCCGAAATATCTTGCAGTTCTGAAACTCGTTGCTCATGAGTTCACGTCGCGATACCGTTGCATCGCGTGTTCCTGTACATCCTAAGATCACAATACATGGTTAAGCAAGCACTGCGCAATGCCGCAGTACTCCTCGTTATTCTTTATTCCTGTTCTGTTCACGCTCAAGATAAAAAAGCACTTAGTCTTGGACTGGGCATCGGCGCCTCGTTCGGCGTGAATGAAGCGCGCGATAAGACGTTGCATCCTGCAGGAATATTTTCTTTTGTCTATTGGCAGGGGTTTACACCCTATCTCACGCCGGAACTGAGCCTCACCTTCACAAGAAATGCGACCGCAACGACCGGTGGAAAATTTGATTACTCGACAACCCTCACTGCTCCCGATTTCCGTTTAAGATTTTATCCCGAGTTCATCGAGAACAAATGGCATAGTCCGCTGCTTCCGTATTTGCATGCAGGTATCGGGCTAGTCAATTACAACGTTGGCTACGTTCCACCGAAGGCCGATCCATCGGTGCCGCTGCAAGGTACCGCGTTGTTCTTTCCGATTGGTGCGGGAGTAACATATCAGATCGAAAAACATTGGGCGCTCGATCTCAATTTCAGCGGCAACATAAGCAACAGCGATTATCTGAGCCCAGCTCTGGATAATCGCAACGATGGATGGTGGCAGGGGACGATCGCGATCCATTATAACTTTACGAACGATTCGGGGAACGACGACGATCACGATGGCCTCACAAACGAAGAAGAACTTCGACTCGGCACCGACCCGCATAACGCAGACACCGATGGTGACGGACTCTCCGATGGAGACGAAGTACACAAATATCACACGAACCCACTCAACGCAGACACCGATGGTGATGGGCTTCGCGATGGGGAAGAGGTTACGAGATATCACACCGATCCAAAGCTTCCTGATACCGATGGCGATGGATTGAAAGATGGTGAAGAAGTTTTACGCTACCATACAGATCCATTAAAAGCAGATACCGATGGAGACGGCTTGAGAGATGGCGAAGAAGTAAACGTATACCGCACCGATCCATTGAACGTTGATACCGATCGTGATGGACTTTCCGATGGAGAAGAGGTGACGAGGTACAAAACCAATCCGCTCGACCCCGACTCTGATCATGATGGATTAAAAGATGGCGAAGAAGTCAATCGCTACCACACCAATCCACTCGATCCCGATACAGACAAAGGCGGCGTAACCGATGGCGTCGAAGTACATAATGGTACGAATCCGCTCGATCGCTCGGATGACTACGGCAAGAAGATAGTGAGCAATCAGTTCAGCACGGTCGGTTCGAAGATCGTGCTTGAGGGCGTAGTCTTCGATGTGAATCGCGCGACGATCAAACCGGAATCCGAGTTTACATTACAGAAAGCATTGAAGACGCTTGTCGATAATCCGTTGATCTCTGTCGAGATCGATGGCTACACCGATAACTCAGGCAACCCAGTGAAGAATCAAGTACTCTCGGCCGATCGTGCATCGTCGGTAAAGGGTTGGCTCGTGCAACATGGAATCGCGGCAGCCAGAATGACAACTCGCGGTTTCGGCCCGGCTAATCCCGTCGCACCAAACGACACGCCCGCCAATAAGCAACGCAATCGACGCATCGAGTTTACGAGAACACGCTAAGCGATCTGCTCTCAAGTGAAATCAAAAACGCCTCACGATATTCGTGAGGCGTTTCTTTTTGAATAGATAATATTCTGTCTACGAATTTCCAAATTGTGGCGTTCTCCCAAAAACTTTATGTAGGTAAGTTCTGGGAAAAATATTCTTGTGCCGCCGGAAAAATAAGTGCTGGACTACGCTGACGATTCCAGTCCACGTGGCTAACATAAAAATACTCCACCAGATCTATTACATGCGCAGACTCAGGATCTGGCACGATGTCAGGCAACGGGTCGGACTCGATATCGAGCGATGGAGCGATCGGCTCGGAATTCGAAGGGAAGAGTGCACGCACGTGCAGTTTGAAAACCGTCCAATCCCAACCCGGCTGTGTGTAAGCCCAACCTTCGACCAACTCGTAAAGCTCATCCCAATCCGGCGACTTTGCCAAATTTAAGAGCACGAATCGATCGCCCGGCTCATACGTGTATTGCTGGGTTACTCCTTCGTGTCCGTCGCGCAGATATTGCTTGGCAGTGAAGTACCAGCCCGGGCTCATCTTCGAGCACTTGGCCGACAGTTGGCTAAGCACTTTTCCCGCAAGCTTTACTTCGCGTGCCTTAATCGCTCCGGATTTATCGTATATGCCGTACATTGGCGAATCTAGTTTATTATGGTGAATATCTCAGAGGCGGCACTCCAGATTTGTCTGGAATATTTTTGGCCACCGATTCCTAAGGGTTATGAAATTATCGCGCGATTTGGAATTGGGTCGAAAGCCCTTACAAGCGGAATACTCGCCAATTGGTTGCACTCAAATACCCTCACCCAACCGCTCCTCCGCCACAGCGGACTTGCAGCGCTGGGAGAGGAGATTTATTAAGAGATGCTTTAGACGCTTCGAGTCTAAACCATTTTATGCCCTCTCATATGGTCACACGTGTGATGTTTTCCCCAGCCGCGGAGCGGGTGTATACTCGCTGCCCAGGGTGAAGTCCGTCCTCAAGCGGACGAACCCTCGGTAAGCATTTTTTGATTCAATAGCCCTGATGGGGGGTGTCTGGAATATCGCTAATCAGAAGACGCGAGTATCAAATTCAAGAACATCTTTCGCATCATCGACACCACAGTTCGGACTTATATTTGCCTATGGAATCAATACATATCAATTGCAAGTTGAGCGCAATAATTTGCTCGACGCTCCTTGCTCTCGTTTGCAACGCGAGCATTCTATATGCGCAGAGAATCGATACTACTCGCTTCGAGGGCAGCATCACTTTCGAAGGCTCGTTTCCCGGAGCATCGAAGACGATAAATGAATATAAGATAAAAGGGGATTCCATTGCCCGCGATTATGAGACCACAGTGGTACCCGGCAGCACAACGACCCTTCAGCGTGTAGTGCACCAACGCGGATATTTATCCAAGAACGAAATCTATTCGTGGATCGCTGGCGAAAGTATCGGTGGGATCGACTCACTGGAACTCGCAAAACCAATCGACGAGGGCTACTGGCGATTGATACCACCAACCGGAGAAGTTGCAACGATCGCCGGATTCGATGCGCGAGCATACGAACTCAAAGGTTACAAAACTCCCACGGACGATCTAACTCTGTGGCTAACAACATATATGCCTCCAGAGGTGAAGACTGTATATGCTGCC
>JBDTCS010000013.1:0-3773 GCA_039923455.1 Kapaibacterium sp. (SeqCode)
CAAATAGTCTTGGCTTCTCGAGCTTTAGTCCGCGTATCGGTTGGGCGCAATTCAATTTGGGAAGTTACACGCCGGCATTCTCGCAGCTTTCCGTCGGTGATCAACAGATTTTCGGTGGCGGCTTCGACCTGACGCCCGGAAAATTTGAGGTTGCTGCTTCGGTCGGTGTTGCACAACGTTCAATTGAACCAGATTCGGCACGTGGCTCGCACGGAATCTATCGCCGTGATCTTTATGCAACACGCGTTGGCTACGGCCCGAAAGATTCATCGCACTTCGCGATAAACTTTGTCTATATGAGAGATTCAAAAGAATCGCTCAAGAACAATATTCAATCCATCACACCAGCGCATCCGCTCGCTGATGATTCGAGCGTCACACTTCCACCCGACACCATTCGTGTGCGTGCCGAGGAAGGGTTCATCGCTTCGACCGATTTTGGAATTCAAATCGGGGAGGGCGTGCTCTTCAAGGCAGAAGGTGCGACGAGCATTTACACACGTGACCAAAGTTCGGATCCGAAAGATATCAGCGGCAATCCGTTCGGAAGTCTCTATCAAACGCGCGTTTCGAGTAGACTTGATTTTGCTGCGAACGCCGGATTCATCGTGCAGCGCAAGATTTGGGGTATAACACTTTCCGGACTGTACATGGGCGCCGGCTTCACACCAATCGGATATCCGTTTATGCAAGCCGATCGACTCGAACTCTCGGTTGCGCCTTCGATCAGACTCTTTGATTCTAAACTGAATCTTCGTGCCTCGGTTGGACAACGCATGAATAATCTTTCGCAAACCAAAGCAGAGACGACGCGGCAACTCATCGCTTCAGGCTCAATGAGCGCGGACATCTCCGAAGCGTTCAATTTGTCTGCGAATTATTCCAACTTTGGAATCTCGAACGACCAAACTTCCGACACACTCAAAGTAAAAAATACGAGTCAAGCCTTTAGCGTCGATCCATCGCTCACCTTCGCGGGACTTGGTATGATGAACTCTATCACTGCAAGCGCGGGGCTTGACGATTATCAAGATTTCAACACGATCACCGGCGCAGAGAACTCAAACAAGACGCGCACGTATCTTCTCGGCTATAACACAACGCTCGATTCGATTCCGTTATCGCTTGGAACGACCGGCACCTATATGGAAAATCAATTGCCACTCGGTACGCTGATCATTCGCAGCGTAGGTGTGACGGCAAGCTACTCGCTTTTTGATAGGAAGCTCGTTCCATCGGCATCGGTTACAGCATCCGGCAGCACGGATGGGACAGGCCTCACCGATCAACAAATATTTTACAAGGTTGGCGTTCGCTGGAATGTGACGAAAGCGATTAGCCTCAGTGCTATGGGTGGCAACAACCGATACACGTACGCCAATCCGGCAGCACACGGTTCGGCATTCGCCGAGCAGACGTTGCAGCTTGCACTCTCCACAAGATTTTAAATAAGCGACCGAAATTTTACCGGGCACTTCAATTATGAGAACATCTTTCTTCAAAGCGCTACTCGTCTGCATGTTTGGCTTGCTGACGTTCGGTCTGCTTGCGCAACAAAGTGCGCATGCGCAACTTCGCTGCACCGTACACGTCGTTAGGAATCCACCACCCGATCTTTCCGATTGGACTACGCGCAAAGAGACGTTGACCGCCGTGATCACAAACTTGGGTTCGAAGAATGTCTCCGTTCGCTTCGACGCGAAGATTTCAAAAGATGGCGCTTTACAAGCCAATACGAAACCGGAGAGCATGCCCACATTCTCTGTTCCGCCTGGAACAACATTGTACAATGCTGAAGATATTATTCCGTTCTATGCCGTGAGTTTTCACGGCAACGCCGATCGCGTCGCAGGAAGGACTGGCAAATTGCCCGCCGGTGATTATACGATTTGCGTTGGACTGCTTGATCCTATCACGCTTAAAGAACTTACGGTACCGGACTGCAAAAACTTTTCACTGACATCTTACGAAGCGCCCCATCTATTGCAGCCAGATGATAAAGCAGTTCTCCCAAAATCCAGTCGGCCGATGTTTCGGTGGACCGCAGTCTCGCCGAAATATCCTGGCGTTGTACAGTACGAGGTACAAGTCTTTGAGATACTGAAAGGACAATCAGCCGTAACAGCTTTTAGAGCTAACCGTCCGATACTCGATAAGGGCCCATTAACAATGACGCAGTTGCTTTGGCCGCCAGATTACGAACTACCGCAGCCTGGTAGACAATATGTTTGGGGAGTTATCGCCTCGGATGATCACGGCAACCGAATCGGTGAGCCAAATGGATTTGGTGGTCCGAATATGTTTTCGTATTATAATGATGGCGCGGGATTCCCGGGTATTGATGGCGATGGCATAGGATTCCCTGCAGGCGGTCACATCAAACCCGATACCAATACTACTTCCGGTGGAACAGGCAATGGTGGATCAGTCTCTCACTTGAGATCAGACGCGAGCGCTACTTCCGGCGCCCTTCTTGGCACCGGCAATACATCGAGCGGCGGTTTCACGCTCATACAACCTGCGAGTGGTGCAACGTTAACACTTGGTAATCCGATCAACTTCTTGTGGGGGAGCGATCACGTAGATTCATGTCTGCCGAAGCCATGCAGTGATCCAATAATGCTTATTATCTCTGAGGTGGATGGTGCAAAGGTAATTCCGCTATTCACACAGTCTGGTCTTCGCTCAAAGATATTTCATCTTCCGCGTCCAGCTGATCCCGCTCCAAGCTTCGAAGTGGGTAGGCAGTATCAATGGACCATCTCGGGCGATGGTCAAACGAGTGCACCTTCTTACTTCACGGTAACAAATGCTGGAGGAGTTTCGACTGGGCGGAGCTACTCGCTTTATGTAACCAGTTCAAAAGATTGTAGCTCCGCGGGACAAGGTTGCGTCGATATATTTCCGACACAACAACCTTCCGATCATTGGCTGGCCGAACTGAAGAAGGATAGCCGGACGACTCAAGCAAATACTTCGACAGGTACGCTCAAACTTTTCAACCTACACATTAACGGTGATGGGAGGAAGGTTCATATCAGGGGCGACTCAGTCCCGAAAAGCGGCATCGCACCAGGCGAGGGTGGATTCGATTCGAAGGTTCATATCAGAGGTGATTCTATCCCGAGTGGCGGCATCGCACCAGGCGAGGGAGGATTCGATTCGAAGGTTCATATTCGAGGTGATTCGGTCCCGAGGGATGGCATCGTGTCAACCGGCGATCCTCACGAAGGGTTGGATAAAGGAACAGACCACGACTACTGCCCTCGTTGTCCATGGGCGGGTACGGTTGTGTGGGAGTTAGGTGACGAGGCCCAGTCCTTAAAGGCTGATGGGAAAGTTGTGTTCGCGAGTGATTATCATTTATCAAAAGTGATCTGCGACCAACTTGGAATTGAGGACGTGATGATAAGGCAGGGTGAGTATCTCTTCGATCCTTCGATCGGAAAGGTGGGTGGTTTCTACTTCAATGTCAGCACAGATTCCGAGGCCGCGATCCTTGCACCGCACGTCACAAGGTTATGTGCCGTTGAAGGACGTGAGTATGATCAAGATAAAGGAGATTGCAACGTGCTGGGATGTTGTGGCTCAGGTGGCATAACCCATCCGATCGACTCGACTGATTTGCGCGACCACTACGTCGGTACATTTATGAAGATCAACGATGATAGCATCATGATCTCCGTAGTCCGCGATTCGAAAAATATTTCGGAGGCAAATTACAAAAAGCTTTTTGGTACAGGCGCATATATTTTCAAAGGCGATTTCAATCT
>JBDTCS010000014.1:0-8514 GCA_039923455.1 Kapaibacterium sp. (SeqCode)
TGTAATGCTACGATCGGTCAGATTGGTAACTCGGACTATTTCAACATCAGTTGGGGTAAGGCCGGACGTTCACGCTGGTTGGGCATTCGTCCGCAGACACGCGGTATGGCGATGAACCCGGTTGACCATCCGATGGGTGGTGGAGAAGGTAAGTCGAAGTCTGGTGGTGGACGCAAGCATCCGAAGTCACCATGGGGTACGCTTTCGAAAGGCTTCCGCACACGTAAGAAAAAGAATGCGTCGAACCAGTACATTATCAAGCGCCGCACGAAGTAACGCAGACGCAATACTAATTTTTTTGGGTAGATAAAGACACGCTATGTCACGTTCGCTGAAAAAAGGCCCCTTCATAGACGAGAAGCTTCTAAAGAAAGTGGATGCACTCAATGCCGTGCGACAGAAAAAGGTTGTAAAGACCTGGTCGCGCGATTCCACAATCTCTCCGGAGTTTGTCGGCCACACGTTTACCGTACACAACGGTAACAAGTTTATTCCGGTCTATGTATCGGAGAACATGGTGGGACATAAGTTGGGTGAGTTTGCACCGACCCGCACATTCCGCGGACACTCGGGCACGAAGAGTGAGAAGGGCTAATACGCCCCAACAAGGATCAACCAGATCCTCGGATAGCAAGATCAGCAGAGTAGGTTTCTTCGACAAAAAGTTTTAGAGAAGACGAAAATGGCAGAAGCACGCGCTCAGAAAAAGAGCATTCAAGGTTCACCGCGCAAGATGCGCTTGATGCTGGATATCATTCGTGGCAAGCGAGTACCGGAGGCTCTTTCGATCCTTCACTTTACTCCGAACCACGCATCGATCGTAGCAGAAAAGACGTTGCGCTCGGCGATCGCTAATTTCCAGCTCAAGCCGGAAAACACACGCACAGATGTCGAAGGACTCTTCGTACGTGAAGCGTATGCTAACGGCGGACCGATGCTCAAGCGTATTCTTCCTGCTCCGATGGGTCGTGCATTTCGTGTGCGTAAGCGCTCGAATCACTTGACGATCGTTGTCGGTGATAAGCCGATCAAGAATTCGCTCACGCAGAAAGAAAAGAACAGAGCGAAATCAGCAGCGACAAAGGCGACCGTAGCGAAAGCTGCTGCACCTGCTCCGAAGAAGGCTGCGAAAGTAGCACCGGTCGGTGCTGCCGAAGCAACGCCAAAGAAGACGCGCGCTAAGAAAGCAGCGCCAAAAGCTTAAGCACTAAGCTTAAGAATACAGCTTAAGAACTAAGCTTACAGTTTTGAAGAGAAGAGCTTCATTGCTCTTCCGGTTTCAACGGATATCGTGTTTTATGGTTTGTTATTACACTTCTAAATAGAGGTTACGCTTGGGACAGAAGACTCATCCGATCGGCTTCAGACTCGCGGTCACAAAAGCTTGGGACGCGCGCTGGTACGACGACAAAAATTTCGCGCAAAAGCTCGAAGAGGATAACCTCATTCGTACTTATGTCAAGAACCGACTGAAGCGCGCAGGTATCTCGAAGCTTACGATCGATAGAACGACGAAGCGTGTCGTACTCACGATCCACACATCACGTCCTGGTGTCGTGATCGGCAAGAGTGGCAAAGAGATTGCGCAGCTTGAAGAAGAACTAAAGAATGTGACGGCCGGCAAAGAGGTTAAGATTCTCATCAACGAAGTAAAGCGCCCGGAGACGGATGCCCAGCTCGTTGCCGATCAGATAGCCCAGCAGCTCGAAGGTCGTATCTCTTTCCGTCGTGCGATGAAGGGTGCAATCTCTGCAGCGATGCGGTCCGGTGCCGAAGGTATTCGTATCATGTGTGCAGGTCGTTTGGGCGGTGCTGAAATTGCACGTACTGAGCAATACAAAGAAGGACGTATTCCTCTGCACACACTTCGCGCCGATATTGATTTTGCAAAAGGCACAGCACAAACCGTGTATGGTGCTATCGGTATCAAAGTGTGGGTTTGTCATGGTGACATCATCGGACAGACACCGCTTCAGATCGCTGCGGAAATCGCAGTGAACGGCGGCGAGAAGAATGACAAGCGCCCAATCGTATCTGCTGCCGGTGGCGAGCGACGCCGTCGTGGTGGTCGCGATGATCGTCCCGAACGTGGCGGTGGTGATCGTGGTGGCGACAGAGGCGGAGATCGCGGTGGTGACCGTGGCGGACGCGGAAGTCGTGGTGGCGGTGGTGGAACAGGCACCGGAACACGCGGACGTAGTGCTGGTTCGAGCAGCGGACCTGCAGAGCTGAAGCTTCGCAGTGGCGCAGGTTCTTCGAGCAGTGGTAGCAGCGCTGAGTAAAAGAGCATTCAAAGTATTCGTATTGATTTTGTCCCGTAAGGGGAGAGATAGCAAAGAGCAAGTATTATCATGCTTCTTCCGAAAAGAGTTAAGTATCGCAAAACCCAGCGTGGAAAGATCAGCGGCATGGAGACGCGTGGTACGCAGGTCGCATTTGGCACGTTTGGTTTGAAGACGCTCGAGAGCGGTTGGATCACCAGCCGTCAGATCGAGGCCGTGCGCGTAACACTTTCGCGTACTATGAAGCGCGATGGTAAGATTTGGATTCGGATATTTCCGGATAAGCCGATCACCAAAAAGCCTGCGGAAACTCGTATGGGATCCGGTAAAGGATCTCCGGAGTTCTGGGTTGCGGTCGTGAAGCCAGGTCGTATCATGTTCGAGATCGGCGGCGTGACAAAAGAAATCGCCGAAGAGGCGATGCGTCTTTCGTCGCACAAGCTTCCGGTTAAGACGAAGATGGTGATCCGCCCTGATTACGTTGCGGAAATTGTTGCTAAGGCTAAGAAGTAAGAGAGAAATAGAGACAATGAAAGGCTTAAAGTTTGCAGAACTCTTGAAGTCGGATAAGCCGACCTTAGAGCGTCAGATCGCTGAGAACCAGTCGCGTATCGTCGCACTTCGTTTTCAAAAAGTAGTCGGTCAGTTGGATAATCACGCGCAGATCACAACCCTGCGTCAGGATATTGCGAGAATGCGCACCGCGCTTCGTGCCCAAGAGATCGCATCGGGAAAGTAAGTCTCGAAAGAAATAGGTTTCGAAGAGCGTAGGTTTCGATGAGAGTAAGTTTCGAAGAGAGCTGAGAATAATTTCGGTTAAAGTTTATCATGGCAGAGAATACAGCAGCGACGACAGAAGTAACACCTGAGGCACGTGGCCGACGCAAAGAGCGCGTTGGTAAGGTCGTCAGTGACAAGATGGATAAGACGGTCATCGTTTCTTTGACACGCCAGGTCGCACATCCGCTCTATAAGAAGTACTTTAAGAAGACGACAAAGTTCGTCGCCCATAACGAGAACAACGATGCAAAGATCGGGGATACCGTTCGCATCATGGAGACTCGTCCGCTTTCGAAGACGAAGCGTTGGAGAGTCACGGAAATTGTTGGACGCGCGAAGTAAATTTCAAGTGCACCGTTTTGGTGGCGTTGGAATGTTCGGACAACAAAGAGTTTAAGAGCACAGAAAAGTTATTATTGAGGTAGCGTAATGATACAAGAAGAGTCAAACCTGATCGTCGCCGATAATTCGGGAGCCAAGCGAGTCCGTTGTATTCGCGTGCTGGGAGGCCACGAGCGTCGTTACGCAGGTGTTGGCGATGTGATCGTAGTAACCGTGAAAGCGGCTATTCCGAACGGACAGGTCAAGAAGGGTGAAGTCTCGAAGGCGGTTATCGTCCGCACAAAGAAAGAGACACGCCGCAAAGATGGCAGCTACATTCGCTTTGACGAGAATGCAGTTGTGCTGTTGAATGCACAAGGCGAGCCTCGCGGTACACGCATCTTCGGACCAGTTGCCCGTGAGCTTCGCGAGCGTCAGTATATGAAAATCATTTCGCTTGCACCTGAGGTCATCTAACCTCAGCCCGGATTAGCATACGAGTTTAGAGCATACAAGATTATGAAGATCAAGAAAAACGATCAGGTCGAGGTGACCACTGGTAAGAATCGCGGAAAGCGCGGCAAGGTATTGCGCGTGTATCCGGAAAAAGATCGCGTCCTCGTGGAGGGTGTGAATATTCAGCACAAGCACGAGCGTCCTTCGAGCAGCAATCAGCAAGGTGGAATCACACAACGGGAAGCTCCGATTCACGTTTCGAACGTGATGTTGCTCGATCCCAAGACGAACGAGCCAACACGTGTCGGTAAACGCGGGGTGCAGAGTGAATCCGGCAAGATGCGCATGGAGCGCTACGCAAAGAAGTCCGGCGACGCTATCGCATAAGTTTAGCGATTCGTCTAAAGTTTATAACAGTTACGTGACGGTCGGAAATCGTCACTTCGAAAAAGCATAGAAGATCATGGCGGAAGATAAGAAAGCAAAGGGAGCAAAGCCAGCAGGTGCCGGCAAGCCAACAGGCCCAACAAAAGAGAAGAAGACAAAAGGCGGACCTGTTGAAGCACGTAAGATTGATACTTCAAAGGATCGTCCGGTAGTTCCTGCACGTATGCACGGAAAGTATAAGACCGAAGTTATTCCTGCCTTGATGAAGCGTTTCAGCTACGGCAACGTGAATCAGGTGCCGTGCATTGAGAAGATCGCAATCAACATTGGTGTTGGCGATGCAACGAGTGATGCAAAGTTGTTGGATGCAGCGGTTCGCGATCTCGAAGCGATCAGCGGGCAGAAGCCGGCGATCACGCGCTCGAAAAAGTCTATTTCGAATTTCAAGCTTCGTGAGAATCAGGCGATTGGTTGCCGCGTCACGCTTCGTCGTGCACGCATGTATGAGTTTCTCGATCGTTTGATGACAACATCTATTCCACGTATCCGCGATTTCCGCGGTATTCCGGATAAGTCGTTTGATGGCCGCGGTAACTACACGCTTGGTGTACGCGAGCAGATCATATTTCCTGAGATCGATGTCGACAAGGTGACGCGTATTACCGGAATGGACATCACGTTCGCAACAAGCGCGAACACGGACGAAGAAGCATACGAGTTGCTCAAAGCATTTGGCCTGCCCTTCCGCAAGAAGGAAGGGGAGACGACAGCCTGAGTTTTGTAACGCTCAGCAGTTTTTGCGGCGATAGCCGGTAGTTGGCGAAGATTAGCATTTAGAATTAACGAGGTTATACACTGTGGCAAGATTAGCCCTTAGAGTTAAGGCAAAACGTACGCCGAAGTTCGCAACGAGAAAGCATAATCGTTGCAGTCGTTGCGGAAGGTCGCGTGCGTTCTATCGGAAGTTTGGCGTGTGCCGTTTGTGCTTCCGCGAACTTGCGCTCGATGGTAAGATCCCGGGCGTACGCAAGGCAAGCTGGTAAACAAAGCAAGCTTGTAAGCTGATCAGTTCTGTTTCGCAACTATTCGTAAGGCTGCGTGCAGGTCTATTCGGTGAAAGGTTTGTTCGAGGATGATCCGATTCGGTTTTGCGACCGAATTCGACAAAGAGTAGAAAAGGTGTTTTTGGTTTCGGTTTATCTCTCATTAAAGAGAAAGCGATTTTTGAATGGATACTATCGGAGATTTTCTAACACGTTTGCGTAACGCACTTAAAGCGCGTCACCAGTATGTGGACGTACCGGCTTCTAATCTTAAGCTTGCTATGAGCGAGATCCTTCGCGAGCAAGGCTATATCGAATCCGTCCAAAAAACGGAAGACAACAAGCAGGGTATGCTGCGTATTACTCTGAAGTACGCGAACGGCTCTCCGGCGATCATGGGACTCAAGCGAGTTTCCACACCGGGATTGCGTCAATATACCGCAGCCAAGGAAGCACCAAGAGTGCTTTCGGGTCTCGGCATCGCAATCCTCTCGACACCGAAAGGCGTCATGACGGATAAGCAGGCACGCCAAGCGAACGTAGGTGGCGAAGTATTATGCTACGTCTGGTAATTTGCCGGCGGTAGCACTAAAGCGTTTTGTTTTCAAACGGCTGCAGCGTTCACCTAAGGTGAATTAGCGTAAGCACAACAGCACAAAGATCATGTCAAGAATTGGAAAGAAACTGATCACACTCCCAAGTGGTGTGACGTTCGAAGAGAAGGATCGCCAGCTCACGATCAAGGGACCGAAAGGTATCTTATCCGAGACGCTTCCGGAAGGTATTAGCTTTAAACTCGATGGCAGCGAGCTCACCTTTCAGCGCTCGAGTGACGTGAAGCAACAGCGTGCGTTGCATGGCCTCGTGCGTGCACTCACGAACAACATGATCGAAGGTGTGACGAATGGTTATGTGAAGAAGCTTGAGATGGTTGGCGTCGGTTTTAAGGCCGAGAAGAAGGGCAAGTTCATTCAGTTCAATCTGGGTTACTCGCATCCGATCATTCTTCAAGTACCTGCCGAGATCACGGTAGATGTCCCGACTCCGACGACTGTAACGGTTACCGGTATTGATAAGCAACTCGTTGGTGCAGTTTCTGCGAAGATCCGCTCGCTCCGTCCACCTGAGCCGTACAAAGGCAAGGGCGTTAAGTACGCAGGCGAGGTCATCATTCGCAAGGCTGGTAAGACAGCCGGTAAGTAACCTTCGGGTAAGCACGCTTCGGGTAATCGTAAACTGCTGAGCGTATATCGGCAGAAAGGAATTAACTTTTTTGGAAGCTCGACAAAGACCGAGCTTCAAGCTGACAGACAACAGACATGGCATCAAAACTTAAACTTCAGGCAAAAGCGAAGCGCCGCACTCGTCGCCGCTTCACGACTCGCAAGGCGATCAAGGGCACAGCAGAGCGTCCGCGTCTCGTAGTGTTCCGCAGCAATGCAGCGATCTATTGCCAACTCGTGGATGATTCGCAGGGCTTCACACTTGCCGAGGCAAGCTCGAAGAAGCTCGGTGAGAAAGCAGCCAAGAGCGAGCTTTCAAAGAAGACTGGTATGGCTATTGCGGAGAAGGCAAAAGAGAAGGGTATCGCTTCGGTCGTTTTCGATCGTAACGGTTATCTGTATCACGGTCGCATCAAGGCTTTGGCCGATGGTGCACGTGAGGGCGGCTTGAAATTCTAAGTCGCACAACGTAATTTTTGTTTTAGGATTTTCATAAGCAGTTACTACTTGTGGCAAAGATTCGATCTTCGGAACTCAATTTAAAGGATAAGCTTGTTGCCGTTAACCGCGTCGCCAAGGTTGTCAAGGGCGGACGCCGTTTCAGCTTCAATGCGATTGTTGTTGTCGGTGATGGCAATGGACACGTTGGCATCGGTCTCGGAAAGTCCAACGAAGTCACGGACGCTGTTACGAAGGCGACCGAAGACGCAAAGCGCAACGTGAAGGAAATCACCCTTCGCCGCGGTACCATCCCGCATTTGAGCTTCGGCAAGTTCGGAGCCGGTAAAGTTATGCTGAAGCCTGCTTCACCAGGTACCGGTCTTATCGCTGGTGGTGGTGTTCGTGCGGTGCTCGAACTCGCTGGTGTTCAGGACATTCTGACGAAGTCGCAGGGTTCTTCGAATCCTCACAATCTTGTGAAGGCAACGATGGCAGCACTTGAGTCATTGAGCGACGCAAACATGGTCGCCGAGCGCAGAGGAATCAGTTTGACTCGCGTCTTCCACGGTTAAGATTTACAGTTTTTAGCGAAGAGAAAAAGTATTATGAGCGATACAGGCAAGAAGATCTACGTCAAGCAGACGCGCAGCATCAACGACACATTGGAGAAGCACAAGCGCACAATCAAGGCGCTCGGCCTCGGCCGTCCGAATTATGTTGCAGTGCACAATGATACACCGGCTATCCGCGGTATGATCAATCGCGTGTCGCACTTGGTTGAAGT
This sequence comes from Kapaibacterium sp. (SeqCode), assembly GCA_039923455.1. Lineage (GTDB taxonomy): Bacteria > Bacteroidota > Ignavibacteria > Palsa-1295 > Palsa-1295 > JBDTCS01. The sequence continues at coordinate 7,718 of JBDTCS010000014.1, forward strand.
AACGGAAGAGATGCCGTAACAGACACCTGAATTTTGAAGAAGAACGCGAGCTTTGTCTCGCGTTTTTTTTGAGCATTTTTGTGGGGCTATAGAACTCTGTCGAGGGCTGCTGAAACTCTTATGGTTGAGCTCCGTCATACTTAATAGATGAGTAGAATCAACCGTAACACGGACCATTATTTTGAGATCGCAGCATTCTTCTCTGTGATCGTCCTGGTGTTTGGATTTGGTAAGGACGCTCAAGCCCAATCCTCTGCGATCGTTCGCTGGAGGGATCACCAAGATCTTAACCAGGTCACCGACTCCACAATCCGGAATGACATCGAAAGCATGTCGCAAGACCCAACTGGCGATTTCCCATCCCTCTATGGCAAGTCTTACAAGAAATGGGCGCACCCACGAATTCTTCCTATCAAAGCAGAACCCATTATAGATTCGGGTTCTCGAGATCAGGTCACTCTCTCGAATGACACCATCATCGTGCAAATCCAACGCGCCACATTTTTCCCGAATAAGCACAAATTGGGTTGGGAGAAGCTGGGAAGTGATTCGCGAAAGGGGCTCTACAAGATTGACGGAAAGCCATTCTTTGGCACTGATGGGGATGTACCACGTGTAAGTATCAATTCAGTTTCCGCACTCGCTCAAGGGAAGCTTATCCAGATTCCGAAAGCTGCGTATTCGGATCTGTACGAACCAAATTTCCGTAACCTCCAGGTTTACACCTCGGCCGATCATCATCGTGTGTATGTCACGATGATGAATAGTGACGGTGCAGGAAGTTATACTGTGACTTG
>JBDTCS010000015.1:0-9532 GCA_039923455.1 Kapaibacterium sp. (SeqCode)
ACACGCGCACAGCAACTTGTGCATCTGCACGACGACAAGACGAACATCTTCTTTTGCGCCGACCTAATGCCGACCAAAGCGCACATCGCATTTCCCTTCATCATGGGTTATGACAACTTCCCTCTCACGACGCTCGAAGAGAAGAAGACGCTCATTCCTCGCATGTACGAAGAGAAATGGTTACTCTTTTTTGAGCATGATCCCGAGAGTGCTCTGACGCGCATCGAAGCGACCCCGAAAAGTTTTCGAGCCGGTGAAGTCGTCGGATTCGACTGAGTGCTTCAACGCACTACCGCTTGTCGGGAAAAGTGAGTTGCCTGATTTTTTTTCCAGTGACGGAAATCTCCCACAGGGGCGAAGCGATGTCACCGTCCTTATGCATCGAAACAGCTAAGGTCGAATCGGTTATGAATTCACCCCAAATCCCAAGAAATGAATACATACAAAATGATCGTTGAAAGTCGATGATTTGCACGGGCCTCGAGGCATCGTCTGTTTTATAGATCAGGGTTTGCGGAAATCCCGCGGTTGGCGTAGCGTCGTCCCGTCGGACGGAGAGCGCAACGAACTTCTCGTTTGGAGAAAAACTCGCGTAGTACATATAGCCTCCGGGCAGAACTGTTTACGGCCATTGAATCAGCGCGTTGTCGAGATAGTATCCAGAAATTCTGTTGTTAGAACCAAAGGTGCTCCATACTCGGTGCGCACCGCTTTTACTTATTGCAAAATAACTTCCGCCTTTAACGTACCATACCGTATGTGTCTGCGGCGAATAAAATTCGTCACCAGGACCATCGAGCGAGTCGCGGGGCCCTGAATAAGCAATCCGGAATGTGTCGCGGCCAGGTTGCGACCCGGGAAGCCATCCCAACAGCTGGAAATAACTGAAGCCGTAGGCCCCCGACCCTAACGGTGAAATGTTTTGAGCCTCGCGCGTCGAAAGGCGGTAAGTGTAAAGATTATACGCATAGAATCCTGCTCCGGTATTGAGCGTATCAACCGAAAGCCACACAGTCACCGCAAGTAGATCGTTATCATACGGACACCATTTGGGTTCACCAATCCCAGCGACGCGAGAGAACGGTGGAAGGCCCGCCGTGATTCCAATTTGAGTTTCGTGCAACGTGTGAAGATCAAGCACGAAACTCCCACTATTCTCGATGTCGGTGTAGCATAATTGTGTCCCATCTGGCGAGCGACGTTGGTACACGTCTCCATACGGAGGAATCCGCACACCAAAACCAGGTTGCGGATCGTACGGAGGTGGACAATTACAATCGCAACCAATGACCTCTGAGTTGCTGTAACACCCGGTAGTGAGCGGAAGCAAACAGAGGAACAGGCTCATCAATATTAGATTCGCTTTCACGAGATCATCTCCGAATGATAAATTTAGCTGTGCGGATCCCGGTAGAAGAATCGTATCGGCAGAAGTACGGCCCTTCCACTAAATCCGATACGGGAAAGTTCATTTGACCCTCGTCATTCTGCAAGGTATGCTGCTTAACAACGCGCCATCAGAGCTAATAAACACTCAATGCAACGAACTACAAATGTAACCGTTGTATGAGGACAAATGGTTACTCTTTTTTTTGAGCATGATCCCGAGAGTGCCCTGACGCGCATCGAAGCGACGCCGAAAAGTTTTCGAGCGGGTGAAGTCGTGATATTCTAAACATTTCCATTAGCCGAGTCTGATGCCGCACGATCCGAATCCACCTGAGGCCGAGTACTTCGATGAAGATTCGATTGAAGACGCACTCGCAGCGTTGAACTCGGAGATTTCGGCTGATGAACCACGCGCACGAGCATTCGTGTATGCGTGTAGGCTTTCCGAAATTCCGCAAAATGGAAGCCGGGGCAAAGTGATATTTTGCGAGCATGATGAGGTTGCTCTCTTTTTGTTGAAGGGTACCGTTTATGCGATCAGCAATATTTGCCCCCATCAATCCTCACCGCTGCTCTCGGAAGGGCGCGTCGATAAAGAAGAGCTTTCGGTCGAGTGCCCGATGCATGGTTGGATCTATCGGCTCGACACAGGCCGCGCCTTGATCGGCTCTGGCTCCGTGCCAACTTACGCTGTGCGGGTAGTAGATGGCGAGGTTTGGATCGAAGAACCGCCGCAGCCGATCATCGAAATTAGTCTAAATTAGCAGGTTCTCTACCTTCAAGAATCCACAAACTCTTAATATTGGATTCAACGACTCATTGCATCTGCCGACTCAAAATCTGAGAGTATTCTCATATTTTGTGTGCGTTTTCCTTGGAAACCGAGTAATTATTGAGTAACTTTGTGACAGCGGATGTCCGTCTTCCGCGGCTGACACAAAAACCACGGCGCGTTACGTCAATAGCGCACCCAAAAAAAACCAGCTCGAATAATCAGCGATTCGACTTGGTAGCCAACCGCGGCTCGAATGGGTTCACTATGAACCTGAACTATCAAATATTTCGGATCATTGAGGTTTCGAAATACTTGGGTTCGTCATTCCTTGTTATTCAAACTGCTTGTTCAACAAGCTGATAGTGGTTACACTTCTTCGTTGGCGTTTGAAGCACGCTGGTCGAATTATGAAATATATCCATCGAAACCCGCACGCGCTGCTGAGCGATAGTGCTGTGCGATTTTTTTTGTTTTGCCTTGTTGCAATTCTAACGCTGTCGAGCCCTGACTGGTCGCGTGCGAAGCACCCTGATCTTTGTTCGACACTCGATTCACAAATCACAGAAGTTAATCAGCATTGGCACAACGCCGGCCTTAACGAAGCCAAGCACGATGCTGCAAGTGCAGAACAAGAATATCTCACAGTCATCGAAAAGGCGGAGCCACTTTCCTCGCATATTCGCGAGTGGTTCATCGGCACCGCAGAACTTGGTATCGCACGTTGCGAAGCTCGTTCGGGAAACGTCTCGGCGACGAAGCTCGCTGTCTATGCTGCGCTTGCCCATCACTTCTGGAATTTCGATATTCTTCGAATGGACCCGAGCATCAGCAAGGTCACCGGCACACAATGGCTTGACTCGACGATCACGCGCTGGGAAAAAATACGATCAAACGAAGAGCAACAGTGGCATTCGCAAAGACCCATTCTGCTTTTTCCGAATGGCTACACGCCAAACAGCACTCGTCCGCTTTTGGTCGCGCTGCATGGTGGTAACGCGAGCTACGAACAATTTGCGGAACACTGGAAAAAGATTGCCAACGCCGAGAATATCGTTGTTGCAATTCCCGCCGGGCCGGTTCGTATCTCACAAATCACAAACTCTTGGAGTGAATCTTTTGACGAGAATGACCGGATCGTGCAGCGCTTGATTGATACACTCGTTGCCGAACACATGGTTGATGGATCGCAAATCTACGTTGCAGGATTTAGCCAAGGAGCCGAGCAAGCGCTGGAGATCATACTCGTGCATCCGAATCAGTTTCGCGGTGCGCTGCTGGTATCCGGATTTATTCAGCAAAATGTCCCCATCGAAATGCTCTCCTCTGCTGCCGAAGAGCACGTGAATATTTATGCGGTTTGCGGTGAGTACGATGCAAAGAAGCTCTATAGTTCGCTCGCAGATCTTTCGCAACGTGCGGGTCATGTAGGGCTGTCGTTCGATCTGGTCAAGAGTCCGGGTATGATTCACGAAGTGCCACTCGATCTCGACAAACGATTTCACGATATCTGGCTTCGACTCAAGGGCGCGGGACGAAGTATCACCGGCGCTGCATTGCCGGGTGTTGAGGAGCAAGTTCAAACCACGCCAACGAGCAAGCATTGATCGAGGCCTGCTACCAAGCACTTCTGCTGAGGCGCTCTTGGCAGTTTTGTATATTTGACTCCTGAGCTTCATCACGTAAGCTTCGGGAGTTTTTTTTATCGTCTTATCAGATCACGCGCATGCTCAGTATCTACGAAGCCGGCACACGAGAACAAATTCTTCGCCGTATCGAAAGCCTTCAGCCGACGAGCAAAGGACAATGGGGAAAAATGGATGTTGCACAAATGATGGCGCATGTGGCCGCGGCAATCGACTTCGCTGTCGGCAATACGAATCCGCCGCGCGATCTGCTGGGTAGAGTGATCGGTAGACTTGTAAAGTCCGTAGTCACAAGCGATAAGCCGTTCAAGAAAAACAGCCCGACGACGCCAAGCGTACTAATTCCTGATGCGAGAGATTTTGCGAAGGAAAAAACAATATTGATCTCACTTGTGAAGAGCATCCCCGAGGGAAATCGTATCTCAGAGATGACTCACACGCATCCGTTCTTTGGTGAACTCACTCCGGAAGAGTGGGGTAAGAGCATTTACAAACATCTCGATCACCATCTGTCGCAATTCGGAGCCTGAACTGGCTACCTCGCGCGCTCTATTTCTATTTTCCTGATCATGCGATCGATCGTGCCGGAGTTATCTGTTGCTTCGATGCGCAACACATAATTTCCTTCGGCGATACTTTGCCGATCGATCGATATCTGGTGCACACCAATCGTCAACTCCGACCGAAACAAGCTCTTCACTTCCCTACCGAGCATATCTTCGAGGGTCATCTGTACCGTAGCATTCTTGAATAGCTCAAACTGTACACTTACCAAACCGGAAATATTTTGCGTTGGATTAGGATGAACGGTAAGTCCGCCAATCAGCGCATGACGAAATGATTCGCAGATCAGACTATCGCCACAAGACGACGCGACGGTGACCGTAACATCATCCGTCCCTAATATAGAGTAACGATTGCAGCCATTCGTAATGGATGAGTCGCCGTTGAGAAGAACGTCACCAAGATGGATTCTTCCGATAGTATTCGGACTAACGCATGGTGAGAACGCCATCGTAGCAATCGCATCGTTCGTATTAATGACAAATTGCGTTGAACGCGTAAGCTTCACGTGTGAGACACTAGCCGCGCTTGTATTCGAAGCGACCCGCCAGCCGAGCGCAGGTGTCACTGAGATCGGCGTCAAGAGATCGTTATCGTAGTGAAGCTCGAAATCGAGCGAGTTGATCGTCACCCAATTCGGCACTGTTCGATTCAGCGAAAGCTTGACGTTGAATGAATTCGTGGTGTTGGCATTCGTACCCACTACTAGAAGAGTATCACGTAATCCACTCAGCAAGGTGAGAGCGGGGTTAATGGATTCATGAAGCACGGGACTCGAAGCCGAAACATGAATAGTGGTATCGAGAATTTTTCCGTTGACTAAAAATCTCAAGTTCAAAATCGCATCACTCGACCCCATCTCCGATGGTGTGTACCGAATTCGGAGTGAGTCCGCTCCTTGCAACACTCTCGGGATCGGCGAAGTGTTGATGAGTGAGAGGTCAGTCGCACCGGTTATCGAAGCTGAGAGCAATGAGTCATTTACTCCCGAACAGACTGACGCGATCGCCTCGAATGTGAGAACGGAATCAATCGGATCACAAGTGAGACTTGATAAACTGAATTGATTCGCAAGAGCAAACTTAGAAGATTGCGGTGGTAATTGATACGCCCAGAGCGAGAGCAGGTTACTCTCAGCGGCATAGATCATTCCTTGGTGAATAATAAATTTACTATCAATCACATTTCCCGGGCCGCCAATATTCTGCCACGTCAGACCTTCGTCTTTCGATTGCAGAATACCCTTGCCGATCGTTTGCGCATAAACATAACCGCACGAATCAACACGAATACATCCTCCCAATGAGCCGAGCCCACTGCCCCCAGGCGAAGTCGCACGCGAAGCCCACGTCACGCCGGCATCGGTCGATTGGCGAATCTGTTGGCTTTGTTCGCAGGCAGTATAGAGCGTCCGACTACTCGGTGCTGCGCCCGGCTGCCATGCTTCGAAGGGCTCCGGACTTTCCGACCAGGTGAAGCCACCATCCGACGTGAGCAAAATCGACCGACCATTGGCTCCGGTAAGTTCGGAGAGCATTCCATGGATGTCATCGGTGAATTCAAAACCATTGAAACGCAGCGTGCTAAATGTTGTAAACGTAGCGCCATCGTTATCGGAATAATATGCGCCGACATTCCAATCAGAGGCAAACAACCGCTTGCTCGGAATGTGATAGTAGATACTCGACCACTGACCGTAATGCCAGATCGAACTCCACGTGAGACCACCGTCATTGGTTTTGTACAGATAGGAACCTCGAAATTTCGTCGAGAGCCAACCTGTCAGAGAATCCTTAAAGGTGAATGCCGTGATCGAACTGCCGGCGTTGCCCGGGACGTAACATTTATTCCAGGTTACACCCGCATCACTCGTCCGATACACATCACCATTCCAAAGGCCGACGAAGCCAATCGAAGTACAATTTGGAAGATCAAGAAAATAAACAGTTCGAGGAAAATCCGGAAACGACGCGACTTGTCTCCATTGTGCTTTGCACGGCGTGGCTTGAGTTAAGAGGAGGATGCAAGCAACGAACAATATTACCCGCTGCAAAACCGTTGGGAATCGGAACATGAGTGGCCTGAGAATGAGAACGATGTTTAGTACAACACATGAAAACGAGCCAAGTTACCTATAAGCTCGCGATCTGATCTATGCGATGGACATAAACAGCACCTCTATCAACAGAAAAGCCGGAAATTTATTCCAGCTTTTCTGTCCAACTTTCTATTACATCTTAGCTTAACGCAGCACGACCACTCGGCGGATAGCCCTGCCGTTCACGCTCTTCATTTCGAGGAGGTAGGTCCCCTCTCGAATGCCGGAGATATCAAGTTGCGAAGTTTGTGTGTTGCCTGTCGCGACGAGGCGTTGCGTTGTTAGTTCGCGGCCTAACAGATCGCGAATCGATATTTGTATCACATCATTCTTTTGCGATGCGCTTGTGATCGTGATCTGGTTCGTCGCAGGATTTGGCGAAACTCCATAGAGCGTCAGCTTATCGCCTTTGAGTCCGACACGAAGGAGACTATCGGCGCAGAGGCTCGCTACTTGTATCAACGCCGTGTGCGTAGCGATCTCAGCGCAGATCGTATCACCGGTATTGGTAAAGTACGTCACACTCGCGATCTCAAAATCGGATGTGTCGTTCTTCGCGACGAGAGGTTCGAGCATCACTTCGCAAATATTTCCAGGGTTCACCACTGCGACAGCTGACGAGAACGAAGCACTCAAATAGCTTCTGCCATTTTGGCTTTGAAGCGATGAATTAGTCAGGGTATATCCAGCCGCTGGTTGCACGCTGACAAAATGGAACAAGTCCTCACCAAAAGCTGCACGGATACTGATTGCTTGTACCTTCGCTTCGGTCGGTATCGCGGTGTTGAGCACAATAGGAATTGCAATCACGTTCTCCACACTCGCTCGAAGAACCGTATCGACGTTACCGACAGACTCCGACAGTCCGCTCTGCAACATTGTCGATGAGCCGAACAAAACAATATCCTCTGTCAAGATCACACCGCTGCTATCCCACGTGTATTCGAAGATGGCGGAATGCGAGCCCGCCAATCGCGGATGATATTTGATCAGCGTGGAGAAGATGGAGTCTTTCGACAACCAAAGATCAATCGATCGAGATCGCGAGTCATCCGAAAGCGTGAACGCGTTTGTATCCGGATGATCGCTCGAATATTTTATGCTGTAACGGATCACATGCAGTGAATCTGGTCCGAGATTCTTAATCTGCGCAGTCGCACTCGAACTCGCGCAGGTGTATGTCGGCGGAAAACCAGTGCTAGTTGAGAGCACACTTACACCGTGAATTGTACTCGCACCTTGAAGCTTCACTCCCAGCGTAGCAGGTGGTGTGCAGATACCATCGCCCCAAATCTCAATCGTTTCGGAATCGAGCGACGCACTTTGCGCACTCGCCGTTACGCTTATCGTAACGGACGCACCCGGCAACAACAGATCGCCAACTGCGATACCTGTCACCGATACATACGCCGCCGTCGTGAGAATTTTTGAGACGCGTATCGGTGCATTCCCCGAATTGGAAACGTTGAGCGTGAGGGTCGTTGGTGTTTGAAGCGGAAGTATGCCGAAGTCGATCACTTGCTCACTGGTCGAGATAAGCCCACGCGTCACATGCGCCGTGAGATTGATCACGGGATCGCTGTGCAATGCATTCTTTGCCACGATAAACGCCTGCCTATCATTCCAGCGGATTGCGAGTGGCTTCGTCATATCCGGTGCGAAGGCAATATCGATCCACATCTTCTCGCCGTAGTCAAGCGGGAAGTTCGTGAGTGTTGTGTAACCCTTCTGATTCGCGACAATCGTAAATTCCGATTTGTCAACGCCTTCGATATCAACCAGCTCAACGATCTCTTGAGCATGGCTTGCTGAATTATTTTGAAGCCAAACACGAATGGTATCTGGATCACCACACTGCAGACTGAGCGAACTTGAGTCGTGATCCCAATTGATTCGTGCAGCGAGACCCGTGATGCTCAATGGTATTCGAGTCGAACAGCCATCGCCAAATATCAACGTGTCGAGATGGGCAATATTAACATCGGTGACCTTACCGCAAATCGTGATAACCAAATTTTCGCCCGGCTGAAGTGTGATAGGAAGAGGAGATGGGATTGTATAGGTGAAAGGTGTACCGACAGCAAAATGAATATCAGAAATGATGAGCGGGTGCGTCGCGAGCGCTGAGTTTGCGATAATCGCATCAGTACAGGAGTCCAATCCTTGCAACACTCGTATGGAGATGTTACTCGGAGTTGCTGTGATGGGATCGGCTGCATGTCGCAGCACGATGCTGTCCGGTATTCCGTCACCGTCGATGAAATAAATGACCGCAATGGCAGGGAGTGATGGGTCCACAACTCCCACCGATATGAAAATATTCGAATCCCGATAGTTTGGATTGTTTAGCAGCTTCACATTCTTGCTCGGCATGATGCCAAGTTGTTTTGCAGTGGCAGCATCAGTCGTGAGCGTAACACCTTTAATATGAGTAGCCCCTGGTCGGCTGTCATGCAAATGAATCTCGAAACGATGACACAAGGTGTCCACCTCGATCGTTGCTCTTCCCAAATCAATATCGATAAGCTGACCGCACGGCGCGGCGTAGGCGGTGCCCGATTTAGAACTGCCCTCTGTTCTTCCATAACTGTACACGATAAAATCAGAATCAGAGGTCGCGGTAAATGCTCCGCCCGGCACCCGGATCGTCCAGCCGGTGAGCTCGGGATGACCTGGGATAGAATACGTCGCAACGGGCACGGGTAAAAAAGGTGTCCCTGTGTGCAAGAAGTTGATTCCGTACGGTGTACCTCCCTTTGCGATCACATTAATATATTGGCCTCCTCGAAAGTAAGAGTCGGTCGGGACGATCCATGCATACCGACGTTTCCACCGACCGATGGGTATGATGTTCATCGAGCACGACATCGTGTAATAAGTTGGGTCGATCGCTTGCTTGATCGCCAGGTAGTCGTATTGTTCGACCGATATCTGAGCACCGCGAATGGAAGCGATGGAAATCGGATCCGCAACTTGCTGCTGCTCGATAAATCCACTCTGGAGAGTCGGCGCAGACGATCCCAGCTGAGTTACAAGAGTCACTATGGACGTGTCTTCGCTAAA
>JBDTCS010000016.1:0-5781 GCA_039923455.1 Kapaibacterium sp. (SeqCode)
TGAAGCAGGCGCGCGATCATTCAAGATCGACGGCAAGGACTGGTCGAACGGAGTCTATTACGCAAGGCTCTCCACAAATCGCGGCTTAGTCCGAACGCTGAAGCTGCAACATTTGCAATAACAAAACCATTGGAGTGGTAAGCTCAACGTAGAGCTAATAAAAAAGGCCAGGCAAATAGCCTGGCCTTTTTAATTTATTCGGGGAGCGTTCACCGATCAAACTGTCGGTGTTGCTTCTCCGTTTTCGATCGTGCCTGGTTTCTCTTCGTGATGCGCGGGCTCGGCTTGTGGCTTCATTCCCGCTTCTTTCATCACGTCATCGAGTGATGCGGTCGGAGTCGGGACGACTTCGCCTTTCGCTTCGATTGTGAAGATCAGCTCGGCGCCATTTGCCGCGATATCGACTATGACGCGTGTGCCTTCCTTCACGGTGCCTTTGAGAATCTCCTCGGCAATCGGATCTTCGACATATTTCTGCATAGCACGACGCAACGGGCGTGCACCATACTCTTTGTCGTACCCTTTATCGGCCAAGAATTCGAGCGACTTCTCGCTCAGCACTACATCGACGCCCATTTGTTCGACTCGACGCAAGAGTTTCTTGAGCGAGATCTGAATGATCTGGACAATATCCTCTTTTGTGAGCTGACGGAACACGATCGTATCATCGATACGATTCAGGAATTCCGGATTGAACAAACGCTTCATCGATTCATCAATCTGTGCGCTCATCTTACCATGCTCGTCACCGGTCGAAGATTCTCCGAAGCCGATCTTCGCCTGCTTCTTAATATCCTTCGTGCCGACGTTCGAAGTCATGATGATGATAGTGTTCTTGAAATCGACTTTGCGACCGAGCGAATCGGTCAGCACGCCATCATCCAGAACTTGCAACAAAATGTTGAACACATCCGGATGCGCTTTTTCGATTTCGTCCAAGAGCACTACCGAGTAAGGCTTGCGGCGCACTTTCTCTGTGAGCTGTCCGCCTTCTTCGTAGCCAACGTATCCCGGAGGCGCACCGACAAGTCTCGATACGCTGAACTTCTCCATGTACTCGGACATATCAATTCGGATGATCGCTTCGTCCGAATCAAAGAGATAGCGGGCGAGTGCCTTTGCAAGTTCAGTCTTTCCAACGCCCGTAGGTCCCAAGAAAATAAAGCTACCGATAGGACGTGCCGGATCTTTCAAGCCTGCACGTGTGCGACGAATTGCCCGCGTAAGTTTTTCGATCGCTTCGTCTTGCCCGATCACGACACCACGAAGTGCGGTGAGCATGTTGAGCAACTTGAGGTTCTCGCTCTCGGCAACTTTGTTGACCGGAATACCCGTCATCATCGCGATAACGTCCGCCATATCATCTTCGGTAACGTTGAAGACTTGCGCACCGGCCTCGAGCTCCCATTCTTGTATGGCGAGTTCGAGCTCGTTCTGATGCTTCTTCTCCAGATCACGAAGTCGAGCAGCTTCTTCGAAGTTCTGCGTCTTGACAACGAGATTCTTCTCTTGCTTTACGGCTTCGATTTTCTTCTCGAGTTCTTCAATGTTCTTCGGTGCATGTACGTTTTGTAAATGGACACGCGCACCGGCTTCATCGAGTACGTCGATAGCTTTGTCCGGCAAGAACCGGTCGGTGATATAACGATCCGAAAGACGAACCGCAGCATCGATCGACTTCTCCGAATAGAGCACACTGTGATGCTGCTCGTATTTCGGTTTGATATTCATCAAGATCTGAATCGTCTCATCAACCGATGGTGGTTCGACAAGGATCTTCTGAAAGCGGCGATCGAGTGCGCCATCTTTTTCGATGTACTGACGATACTCATCGAGCGTTGTTGCACCGATGCACTGAATGTCGCCACGTGCAAGCGCGGGCTTGAACATATTGCTCGCATCCAGCGAACCCGAAGCACCGCCAGCACCAACGATCGTGTGCAGCTCATCGATGAACAGAATAACATCGCGAGCTTTTTCGAGCTCGTTCATCACGGCTTTCATGCGCTCTTCGAACTGTCCGCGATATTTTGTGCCGGCCACAAGCGCTGCAAGATCAAGCGTCACTACGCGCTTATCATAGAGAATGCGAGGTACCTTTTTTTGCACGATACGCAGAGCAAGTCCTTCGGCAATCGCCGTCTTACCAACGCCGGGCTCACCGATCAGAACCGGATTGTTCTTTTTTCTGCGCGAGAGCACTTGCGAAAGTCGCTCGATTTCTTTTTCACGTCCGACAATCGGGTCGAGCTTATCATCGGCAGCGAGCTTGGTAAGATCGCGACCGAAATTGTCGAGCACCGGTGTCTTTGTGCGTTCCGGCTTTTTCTCCTGCTGCACCTGCTTCGGTGGAGTAGAAGGGCGACCGGAAATAATATTATCCAGCTCAGCGCGCACACCATCGTAGGTGACGTTGAACTGATTCAAAATTTGTGCAGCAATATTATCCTCGTCGCGCAAAAGCGAGAGCAGCAGATGCTCCGTACCAATCACGTCACTCTTGTAAAGCTTCGCTTCGAGATAGGTGATCTTCAGCACCTTCTCCGCTTGCTTCGTGAGTGGGATGTTGCCGATCGTGAGCGTTGCACCGCTCGAACGAACGGTATCCTCGATGGCTTTTTTGATCTTGTAAAGATCTGCGCCAAGATTCCGAAGAATCTTAACTGCAATGCCTTCGCCTTCACGAATTATTCCGAGCAATAGGTGCTCTGTTCCAATATAGTCGTGCCCCAAACGAATCGCCTCTTCTCGCGAAAGACGAATCACGTCCTGAACTCGATTCGAAAAATTTCCTTCCATAGTGCTTCCTCTTATATTCTCGTCAAAAGGTACCTGATACGTACCTCCCGATAGGAGATAGAAATCCAATAAAAATTTTCAAAGACAAACTTTCGGCCCGTTGCAGGTTTCTAGGATCGGGCCACCTTGCATGAAATTTAACAGTTCTGCCTGTAGCGAAGTTCGGATTTGTCGTGGTTTGTCAGGCTCCATGACAGACGCTCTGACAAATTGGCCGACATCTTGTTTCGTTCGAGGCGCTTTGTCAACCCGTTCAAGCCTCGTGCCAATCGGACTACTTCAGATGCAATCTCCACACCTTGTACTACTTATAATAACACGCAGGAGTTTCAGAAATTACACTCGAAGATGAATTATTACTGCTAATTCATGCTCACATTTTCTAAGGCAAAAGGTAAACTTCTTGAGGAGAGAATGCATTTTGAGACTCGCAAGGTTTTCAACTCTATTTTCGTCTTAGTAAATGTGGATAACTAATCGGCCAAAAGGGTGTGACAATTCGGCGCAGTTGCGGTTAGATAGGAGACTCGGCCACGCACTAAGCGTCAATGATTGTCCGAGAAAATTTCGGGAGTGCAATATGTTTGATTTCTTTTTCCGGGACTGAATGATTCGTAGATACCTGCTCGGGCTTCTCGTCGGAATGCTGACCTGCACAACTGTTGCTCAAGCGCAGAAGCTCACTTCCCTGGCTGCAGAAAGTAAAACGGCGAGTGAATTCTTTGCGAGGATTCAATCTGCCGGTGCTGTATCACGAGCTGATTCCGTGCTCGCAACTATGGCAGTCGCAACCGGTCGAGCGAGAGATTTGAGTCATCAGATTCCGCATTCGCCAAAATGCCTGACCGATCTTGCAGAAGAAGCAGCCTCTATCTCAACACACGAAGCGCTCTCAGTTGGCAGAGAGATTCTCAGCGAGCCAACGAGTCAGTTCACGATGCTCTCGCAATCGGGTAGGTTCACAATCTATTATGATACTTCGGGTGCGCAGGCGTGTACGCAAGATTACGCGGATCATGTCGCGCAATTCGCTGACTCGGCGTATGATCTGGAGATCGCCAAGCTCGGCTATCCAAAACCGGCTTTTACAAATGGTGACTCGACTTGGCATATACACGTCCGTGATTTGCAAAACGGTTATGGACTTACGCAGCCGACGGATCAGCTTGGTTTTTCCATCACGGGCTTAACGCTCGTGCGCTCCTATATCGTGATGGATAATGATTTCAGCGAGTCGATCTATCACACACACGGATTGGACGCAGCAAGAATCACAATCTTCCACGAGTTTCATCACGTCATTCAGTTTGCTGACTATGGTTATGACGTTCAGTTCAGACGCGATGCATATTTTCAGGAGATGACGAGCGTCTGGATGGAAACGCGCAGCTCTCCAGATATTCTTGACTACGTTCAATATATGCCGGCATATTTGCTGTCGATAAATCAGTCGATCAGTGCCGATCAAAGTTTCGGCTATGGTGAGGCGGTATGGTTGCAGTTTTTACAGAAGCGGTACAGCGACGACATCATAAAAGATATTTGGCAGCGAAGGAGCGCTTCGATAGAGGATCCACTCTTCGCAACCCAAGATGCGCTCGCCGCGAGAGGATCATCGTTCTGTTCGGACTACAAACGGTTCGGTACCGCGCTCTTTTTTACCGGACGAAGATTCAAAGGTGAGAGTATTTTTCCGAACGCGCAATATTTTCTCATCGACTCACTGCACACGCAACTCACAAAACCCAAGTTGCCAACTGATATCAGCAATGGAGCTGTTGTCGCGTCACTGAATTATATCTATACAGGTTTTGGTCACGATACCGTCGTTGTTGTATCTGCTCGAGATACAGATCGCACGGTGATCTCGAGTGGGTCGATCGAAATTGATGGGCTCAATTCGTATGTTGCCGTCTATCAATCGCAGAGCTCATTCTGTGATACTATCGCTGGTTATAGTCCAACGAATGCGACTGTCTTTCCTCAACCATTTATTGTGCATTCCACCGGTGCAGATTCGGTTTACATTCTTGCGCAGCCTGGAGGTAAGCCACCGGTGAATACACAGGTCGATATTTTTGCGCTTGATATGTCGTTCGTAGCGCACATCGAAAATAATCTTCGCAGACAAACCGATAGCTATTACGCCGTCTGGAATGGGCGCGATGAGATCGGACGACTTGTTCCGAGCGGCGTATATTTCTTTCGCGTCGAGCGTGATGGCACGACGACAGAAGGGAAGATCATGGTCGTTCGAAAACTGTAACGTGCTATTTTCCGCTTAGCACTAACGGGGTCCTTCCTTCTGACCAAAGCTTTTGCTTTTTCGTTAGGCTAAGCTTGTCTTTGATCCGAATGCGAAGATCATATTTTATTCCTAAACAACCGGAAGAAATTTATACGCTAATTCATTCTCTGCAAAATCAGATACTGCGTCGGGCACGTTCTATCGCAAATATTTAGATTTTGGATGGAAAATTGCATACTTCAATACCGAAAGCTGAAATTCTGAGTATGAAAATGTGTCTTTAGTTATAGAAATCGGGTGCAGCTTCACTTAGTCAGTCCTTAACAGCGGTTCAAAAAATCATTGTCAGAAAGAATCTTGTCAGTTTTTGATGGTAACGGCTCTTCACATTTTGTTTGCTAGAACGCCAAAGCGAAATTTAATTCGATTTTATCTATGAACTCACGTAGAGATTTTCTTGCATCGTGTGGTAAGGCCGTGACGGGAGTTGCCCTCGGCACGATTTTATTGCCGGTGTTGCAGGCTTGCACGCCGACTTCCTTCCCACTAACACCCGCGCCTGTGGCTCCAAACGCTGGGGCGGATGGACGATATGGTGTGGACATTTCCGATCTATCGGCCAGTAATCCCATGAAGGTTGCAACAGGATTGGCCGGTGTCGGAGGTCTGCCCGTCCTCGTGACTCGAATTTCCGATACGGATTTTCGTGCGCTTTCTTCCTATTGTCCACACGC
>JBDTCS010000017.1:0-2196 GCA_039923455.1 Kapaibacterium sp. (SeqCode)
CACAATACCACCACGGTTTCCTATTGCGACGGAGCCGAATTTTTCTGCGAAAATATCCGGCAGTGGTCGATCGCCTGGGATCGAGAGCCAGAGTCTGAGTAAGTGACGTCGGCGTTCGGGTTCGGGCCTGTCGATGAAGCTTGTGCGATCGTGTAGTAAGGTGTGATTGTAAACGAACTGCATGTCGCCACGCTCAAGATGCATGGATAGATGGAGCTTGGGATCGTTCGCGAGTGCATCAAACTTGTCGAGCGCTTCGATATGCTTCGGCGTCAGACGCGGAGCATTCGCGAATCGTTGAGCGGACTCAATATACTGACGCTGATAAATCGCAGTAAGATATCCTTCGTAAAAATTAAAGACAGGTATCGAATAGAACGGCTGCATTCCCGGAGGCACTTCGCCACGTCGATCGGTTGCAATCGGCTGCATGAGCAGTTCGAGAAGTTCTGGAGTTGAACGGAGCATCGCGTTATAGATCGTCGTCGAACTCACGAGTTGCGAAAGACCTCCGGATTGTGCAGTTTGCAAACAGAGCAGACCAACAACATCACACGAATCGGTATGAAATGTCTGCCGCTCCTTCGTTTGATACACGCGCACTGCAGGATCCGTTGAGCTCAAACCAAGATCGCGCACGTGGCCAAGCAGCTGACCTTGCGCATTCTGCGGACGCGCACTTCCAAGATGTCCGCCAATCCCGCAAAAAATTATTGCTGCCAGTTGTTCAGTAAACCGTACGACCGGAAGCCCGCGAATAACGGCAAATCCGCGACCATGCATCAGCTCTTCGCGCATTCGAACAAGCTTCGGTCCAAGCGATGAAAGTGGAAACTCCGATATCCGAATATGCTCGACGGCGCGCGGCTCTTCGTTCTGCTCAAGCCATGCGTTTGCTGCGTGTTTGAGCTCTTCGATTTCTGAAATAGTTAGCTCCGTAATCCACTGACGCTCCCGCCCAATCCAATCCGGACCATACCAGGCTGCAGGTGTTTGTTGAGTGCTCGGTAACATGATGATAATTGTGGACTCGCAAAGTTACGATGCAGAACTATGCCAAGCTGCAACGCTGACTAAATATCTAAGGTAAGCCACATCCTCAGTACGCTCTGCTATCTCTGTCGAACAACCTTGCCATTTTGTCCCGCGCCACTCGATGTCACTATTCTGTAGAAGTATTCACCGCTTTGTAGATCTGTACCATGTATGAGTATGTCACGAAAAGCATTTGAAATCTTAAACCGTTTGACTTCGCGTCCCTCTTCATTGGTCAGCAGCAACACACCAGAAGTAGTACCTGATGGCAATTCATACGCGATTCGGACATCGCCAGTTGAGGGATTCGGGTAGGCGAATGAAGGGTTTGCAATATTATGGAATGTTGTGGTCAGGCTAGGGACACCCAATGAAGTTGAACAGCGCGGGAGCTTCCCCGGCAAAGCATATACTTCCCGTCGGTCGATATACCAAACAATAAACTTCACACCACTATCCGTTTGAACAATTGGCGATGGAGTAAGACTAACCGGCCAGATACTTTCATGTAGATCGTATCCAATTGTGCAATCCTTACAGGAGAACAGAGTTTTTCCATCTTCATTCAGCACTATTGAACCCTGGCTATTATTCAAAAGAATTTCATATTTATTATCTAGATCGAATAGATGGCGAGCAATTACGAGGATATGCCCTGTGGGTTCACCTGACAAGACTATTGTACGATCGAAGGAGTGATCGAGAAAGTACAAACTAATGGAATCGGTCTTATTGTAAACTAGGTATCTCCAATCAGCGGAATCAACTTCAACGAGGCCAAAATCAAATGTATCAGGCACTTGGTACGTATGCTCGTGGATGATTTGTGCGCGTGCGCAAACTGGCAGCAAAAAGAGAAGAAAACAAATTGCAGATTTCATTGGATCTAGTCTCGAATGTGTGATATTCCTCTAATAACTCAAGAAATCGGAAATTGTTACACGACAGGAGCGACTCGGAGGAGAAATCATTCTTTCTGCTTCCCCCTTTTCTTTTCGAGATTTTCCTTCACTCTATGCTTTACGATCCTGCGTATCAGCGCGAGTGGAAGCGGTTCATCGAGTGGAAACTTGATTGTGCCTATGCCACCGGCGTAAGCCGATAGCTCCTTCTCGAGCGCCTTCACTCTTGGGTACATTCCGATGTGATCTTTGAAGGCCG
>JBDTCS010000018.1:0-10232 GCA_039923455.1 Kapaibacterium sp. (SeqCode)
GCCGGATGGTGGACAGATGTATTGCGTCATCGTCGATCGCTTGAGCAACGCTATCAGCTTCCCTCGCTATCAGTTGGTCAAGTTCGAGCCACATCCGAGCGGAGCAAGTAGCGTGTTTGGAATTAAAGAATTTACGAGTGCTGTGAAGCCGCTCTTTAATAGTGGTAATCCGGATTCGAGCTTTGGATTTGCTATGCGTATCGTGCCTAACTCGAACCCACTCATGGGTCAGATGATCATGTCAAGCAATGACAATAACGATCTTTCGCTTGTCAGCTTCCGCGCAGATGTTGGTGCGCCCATCGCGCTCACTGCGGGCACGCAAATACCACGTTCTATTCTTCCCGATACCGTTGATTTCTTCGCTGGTTACGGTGGCGATGTTATCGCAACAAGTTCGCAGCGCGGTAACGGCGGCGACATGATGTTCATCGGTCGCAGTGATTCATTAATCTTCACAACGCATGAACGTGAGGATGATATTCATAAACGCGGTGTATGTTCCGGTGTGTGGTTGTATGATATGAACGGCGGCGGTAGCGCACAGCTAATCTACAATGACCCGAACAAGCAGGAAGTCCAGCCGATCTGGGTTCCGATGCCTCCGGTTGTGATTCCTCCGGTGAAGCCGGGCTACGTAACGCTCGGAACGCAGAGCCTCGATTTTGGCACGCATGATTTTACGAAAGATACCATCCTCCATATCACAGTGACGAACACTTCGTCGAAGAATGTGATGTTGGATGATGTCACGATCAGCGGTACGGACGCAACGGATTTTACAATCGCGGGTAGTAGCAAGGGCGGAAGCAAGCCTTGGGCGCTGGCAGTTGGTGATTCGAACGTGTTCTCAATCGCATTCACTGCCACGAGTCCTGCTCGTACCGAGCATGCTACTCTGACGGCGTACTTTGCCGGTTCACCGGATAGCACACGTACTGCGACGCTGACGGGCGTGTCGCATAAGCCCACAGGCGGTTACGTTCAGCCTACGGCAGAGCAAATGCTCTCGCTGACTGTCTCGCCGAATCCGACACACAGCTCGACCGTCGTTGCTTACACAGCTCGTGTCACAGCATCGGCACAGATCGAGATCCGTGATGTACTCGGTCGTATGATTTATGCAACGACACCGGAGAAACTTGGCGCAGGCGAGTCACGTCAGTTCCACTTCGACGCTAAGGCACTCAAGCTTTCGGATGGTGTCTACTATTTGACTGCAAAGATCGGTGGTGATCACTTCACGCGCGAGATCGTCGTAGCGAAGTAAGTTTTATAGTTAAGACTATATACAAAAAACCACCGCCTGAAAGAGACGGTGGTTTTTTATTGCCTAATCTTTTAGGCGGAAACTTCTGTAGAAATTCTGAGTGAGTTCTGCTCTGGACGAAACTTGAAATAGTAATATGCTCCGAGCACCGGTGGACCGATCACATAAAAACCAAAGAACCACAAACGCTTTTTCGGATGTGCAATCCCTTCGTTCGTGCGGCAGTGATGCGAAAGTGGTTGTGAAGCTACGATCGCGAACATGATCATAATCCCGGTCAGGATCATTTGTGGAATTACGTACTTTGATTCGACCAACCCGAACATCGCGAGTGTGTTATAGGTCGAGAGCGGCGAGATCAACACGTAAAGCGAGAGTGCCACAAGGAGTGCTTTGAAATTTTTCGTTGGCATGAATCTCGTATTGAATTTTGATTAAATTTATTTCCAGTGAATGTCCGTCACTTCGTTAATTCCGAAGTGACGATGGAGTTTGGAAAGTATCTCCGTCTTTCGCATTGTTAGTTCATAACGCCAGACAGCGTTCGTCACTTTTACACTTAGCACACCTTTGTCAAGCTTTTCCGGCGTAGTAACTTCCGCTACTTTTTCTCCAACAATCTCGGGCCAAGAAGAAAGAATCGTGTATTTCCGCGCCTTTTCCTCCATTCCGAATTCTCGGAGCGTTGCATTCATCATCTGTCCGAGTGCACGTGGCCTTCCCATTCGAAGCGATTAGAAATGTTTAGTTGGAGCTGACTTGCTCGACATGTCCCGCATCCACAAGGAATAGCGAGTGCAGTCCGTTCCTGAACTCGAGCGAGCGCTCGAAAATTGCCCTATCGGCGGAGGTTATGAACGTCTGACCGAAGTCACCACTTGTCGCGAGTTCCAAAAGTTGCGCTGCACGTCCGGTATCGAGTTCGCTGAACACATCATCGAGCAAGAGTATCGGGGTTTCACCGGTTGCTTCACGGAGGAATTGATACTCAGCGAGCTTCATGCTGACAAGCAACGTTTTATGTTGACCTTGTGATGCGCAATCGCGAGCAGATTGTCCGGGGTTGATGAAGAGCGCGATATCGTCGCGATGGGCGCCGATAAGCGAGGTGCCTCGGCGCAATTCATCGCGCTCGAGCTTCATCAATTCTTCTCGAAGTAATTCTTGGCAGTCACGCTCGGTGACAACATCGAGATCGATTCCCATCGGTTGATACCGCAGGGTGGGTTCTTCTTTGCCATCGGCGAGTAGTTTGTAGGCTGCGGTAAGGAATGGATAAAACTCGATCGTGAATTCTGCACGTCTTCGCATTACTCGTGCGGCATGTCGAACAAGCAGATCTGTCCACGGTTCAAGTAATGTGGAGAGTTGCAAGAGGCTACGGCGATCGGTCCTTGCATCGTTAAGTATTGCGTTGCGTTGCTTGAGTGCTCGCTTGAACTCAAGCTCATCCTCGAAATATGTACGACTCGCTTGCGAGAGCACCATGTTGAGAAACCGACGTCGCTCAGAAGGTGGTCCGCTGGTGATAATTTTGTCGTCAGGAGTTATCACAACAACCGGTGAACGCCCTATCAGTTCGCCGGAGGATCGCAAGCGTTCGTTGTTCGCCGTGATCGTCTTGCGAACAGGCGGACCACCCGCAAGTTCAACCTTCACGCGGTGTTGAACTCCGAGATCTGATTTGAAACTCGCTTCAATTCGCAAATTGTCATCCCCGGAAGCAATAAGCACCGCATCCGAGTGTGTGACAAAACTTTTGGTTATGGTTGTGAAGCTCAGCGCTTCGAGCAATGAGGTTTTGCCGGCGCCGTTCGGACCGCTAAAAATATTAACGCGCGGAGCAAACGGCGAGACGAACGTATCCCGATGATTGCGCACTCGGGAAAAATGGAGACTCTCAGCTCTCACGCTAGTATGGAGTCCGAAAAAATAGGAATCGACTTATCCGTTCAGACGAACCGGCATGACGAGCATGAACAAATCTTCGGTGCCTTGTTTCACTGGCTCCAAAATCGCTGCACGTGTCGGAGTCGAAAATTTAAGCGTGATATCTTCCGTGTCGAGATGGCTGAGCGCATCTTCGATGAACTTTCCATTGAAGCCGATCGTGAGATCATCCTGGCCGTAATCACAAGGAATGAACTCTCGGGCCTCACTGCCGGCATCGAAGTTCTCAGCGAGTATCGACATCTGATCCTTCGCGAGCTGGAATTTCAGTTGGCGCGTTGTCTGATTCGAAAAAATAGAAACCCGTTTCACCGAACGGAGCATTGCATCTTTTGAGATAAAAAGCTGCTTGTCATTCTCACGTGGAATTACCGCTTCGTAATTTGGATAACGCTCATCGATCAACCTCGAGAGCACCCAAGTATCTTCGTTACGAAATTCGACATGTGTCGGACCAAACGAGATCGTGATCTCCTCGTCTTCGGTAAAACTTTTTGCAACGAGCGAAAGCGCCTTCGAAGGAATAATAATATCAAGCTCCGACTCCGTCTTCATGTTCGCATTGAACATGCGCACGAGCCTGTGTCCATCGGTCGAAACTGCTCGCGTGCCATCGGGCGAAAACTGAAAGAGCACGCCCATCATGCTGGGGCGAAGTTCATCGGTGGAAACTGCGAAGAGCGTCTTGGAGACCATGCGGCGCAAGGTCTGCGCGTCGATCTTGATGCTGCCCTCAGGCTTGAAATCAGCGGCGATATTCGGAAGTGCGGCAGTCTCGTCGACCGTTAGTGTGTAGTTTCCTTGCGCGGTTTGTATCTGTGCGCGACGCGTTGTGGTGTCAAGCGTGAAGGTCAGCTCGCCATCGGGAAGTGCGCGAATGATCTCATAAAAAAGCTTTGCCGGAATATTCGCGGTGCCGTCCGTTTTGCCGGTGACCTCGATCGAAGCACTGACCGTGATCTCAAGATCTGTGCCTGTCAGCTTAAGATCATTGCCCTTAAGCGTCGTCAGCACTGTTTCAAGCTGTGCAAGCGTGGACTTCGATGGAATGACAGCTATTACTTTGGAGAGCGCTTCCTGGAGCAAGCGGATGTGGGCAGAAAACTTCATCGTGTAACCTTGCAAAAAAGAAATGATCCAAAAAAATATGATGCGAAACCGTTACCGGAGCGTTGGCAGAAATTCCGAAGCGTTCACAGAAGTGAGACCTGCAAAATCTTCGAAACAATTTTTGGCTAATTGGCTAACAGCAGGTTGCAAAAATAGCTCCCGATTCTTGATGTAAGAGCAGAAATCTTATGAACAGCCGCTCGGAATTATTCACTATCGCGCAAAGGAGCGAGCGTTAGTGTATTTTTTTGATCTTTCGGTGCTGCTGCCATGTGGAAACTCGGCGGACAGCTTGGCGCCAAAGCCACTTAAAGACGATATCCCAAGAGGAGCCCGTCTTGTCGCCGCCCATCTCGAGCAAAAAGCGGAGATCGCGAAGATCTTCCTCTGTCATCGGAACAGAGAGTGCACCCGAAGGCTCTCCTTTGCTCGTCGATTTCGAACTTTTGCCGTCGCTTAGATAGGAGTTCAGGAGCTTAAGCAGTCGTTCATTGATCGCGAGCAATCGCGAGCGAAGCTCGACATCGGTCTCATACTTCAAAAGAAAATTAATGTGATCGTGAAGTATTGCGAGCTTCTTGGTGACGTCGGTGGTTTGGAATTCCTCGCTCTCATGCTCAAGCGTCAACGAAAGCTGCTCAAGATCTACAATAGTCTCGGCATCGGCACGAAAAATATTTGTCTCATTAAAATCATCGACGTTGATATACACCGTCGAGAGTCGTTCGAGCTCGTGCCCGAGCCGCTCACCGAGTATACGTTTGCGGGCGGTGATCTGCTGACGCACAGTTGCGAGTGTACCAGCGAGTTGCTTATGCTTTGCGGTTGCCTCCGATTGCTTGAGCGCACGGACGATCGCTTCTTCCTGATGTTGCAGATCTTCGAGCGGCACATCATGAAAGTTTTTGCTCGCACGAAGATGATCGTCGATGAATGCATCCGAAGGAAAAATCTGCACGTGACCGATCTTGACCGTATGAATCTTGATCTGATCATCCATGTGCTCACGAATCAACTCTTCCTGCAACACAACGGCACCGTCGGTGATGATCAAAATTTCCGCGCCGGAAAGATATTCCTGCTCGTGAATATCCTTTAGCGTTTGAATGAGAGCGCGTTGAAGTACGGTGCCATCGCCCAGATGGGAAAGCCGGAGAGTGTACCGCAATAGCGCGTCAAAGCTGGGCTGGTCGATCGCAGTATGCACATCGCCGACATGATCATCAAACGTTCGCACGCTCACAAATCCCATCTCCTTCATATTGCGTTTCAGGAAATGATAGAGAATCGCTTTGGCAAGTTCGATGCGATGATGCGTGGACATCGAACTCGAAGTATCGAATAGAACGAATACTTTTTGCTTGCGGCTATCATAACCGAAGCTATTGCTCACATCTTCGATCGGCAAGATTTTCGGTGCCTTGGCAACCGGCATCCAAAGTGTTCGCTCGGCAAGCTTCTGATAAAATAGGCGATCGGGCAAGAGAAATTGCGACGGATAAATGCGCGCAATGTCCCGATGGCTTTGCATGAGGTCAGCCTCGTATTCATCTCCGGAAGGGACTTCGCGTTGGAAATCGTCAATGAAATCGCGTTGGGAAGATTGACCGAGCGTCGGAAGTTTCAGCGCCGGTAGGAGTTGCTTGTGCAAGATCGAATCTTCGTCTTCGAGCACTCGCGCGATTTCAAATACGGCGGTGACATCGGCGGGAAGGTGCTCGTATATGTGGCTAAAAAAGCCAAACTCCTCCATCGCCTTAAAAAAACCGCGTTCGCTCGACATTCGAAATTACCGTATGTTCTGCTTCACACTTTTGCGAGATCCTTGTTGGGACGCTCAGCCGCCAAACTCAATATCAAAGCACATGATCTCCGGTGTGTTCCCGATTCTCACGGGCGGCCCCCATGTTCCGGCACCGCAAGATACGTACACGTGCGTGTTGCCTTTCTTTTTGTAGCCCCAGCTTACTTCGTACACTCGCTTCGTAATATAACTCAGCGGCCATATTTGTGCGTGATGTGTGTGTCCGGAAAATTGCAAGTCAACACCGTTTTCCTCTGCCTCTTCCAAATGGAAGGGCTGATGATCGAGCAGAATAACGGGTTTTGATGTATCGACAGTCTGCATCAATTCCGCGAGCGATTTCCGTCCTTTGCCGTTTATCGTTGGTGCGCTCCGATCTTCTCGACCAACGAGCGTAAGTCCTTCGACAACGACCGAGGTATCGCGAAGCCAACGCACATTGTGTTCTGCCAGATAAACACAGCTCTTCTCGACATCCCCAATATACTCGTGATTTCCTGTGATGGCAAAAATACCATATCGCGAGTGAATGGAGTCGAACAACTCTCCCAATCCTCGAGCCATACTGGGTCGGGGATCACCGTCGACTTGATCACCGCCTAAGAGCACGATGTCAGGATCACACGAATTGATCTTCTCAACCATGTCTTGTAATCTAGAGCGACCGATGATCGTGCCGAGATGTTGATCACTCAGCGCAACGATGCGCAGTTTTTTGTGCGCGAGCGGTTTGTCGATTTTGAACGCAAGGTGCTTTACGCGCGGGTTAATTGCGTTCAGGTATCCAAAAAATATTGCGATCGTGACACCACCGACCAGCATAAGTGCAAATACCGTTCGTGCCGTGGCATAATTTTGCCGAATGAACTCGGGATAGATCGGCACAAAATGATTGACGAGTCGAATAATATCAAGCAAGCCGAGCGCGATTAAAAAATAGACCATCATTGCGAACCAGAATGCGCCAGTCCAGACGAGCACGTCGCTCAGTATCGTCGGCGCATTTCGCTCAAGCACCTGACCTGTAAGATAGCTTAGCGCGACTACGACAAACACAGCAATGTAATAGGGGCGCAGTGCCGTATAACTTACCAGCGCATGCCATCCATGGATAAAGATGTAATAATTTATTAGCCCATGCAAAACGAGAACTATGGAGAAGAAAACAATAAAACGTGCAGGCATGAGTCGGTTAAAATATTATCTGAACGACGTCTTTCGGACATACAGAGTTCGGTGCGTAACGAATCAGCCACCCGCTTAGCTCCTAAGCGAGTGGCCATCATAACTCATAGACGCACGAGTGCTATTTAAAGTGTATTTCCGAATTGCCGAAGATTGCAACGATCTCCCGTTCGAGATGTGATTTGAGGCTCTTGAGGTCTTCGGTAGCAGGATGAATGCTGGCAAGAAAGCCTTCGGCGAGTCGGCGTTTGTGAGCACCGCTTGCGTCCGTAACTCCGAGTGTTTCCTTGGCCCAAGCGATTATGGAGCGCTTCGTAGGCACACCTTCGAGTTCGGTAAGGGGCTTGTCCATGAGCGAAGGATCTTTGCGCAAACGATTGAGCACGTCATCAAGCGTGAGGAGCGCAGATAGTTGCTCGAAGCCACCGGTTGCAGCGTAGAGTTGGAGTATCGTTTCGTACGATTTTTTGTAAAGCGTTTTTTGCTCAGCGATTCCGGAGGTACACAATAGAAAGAAGAGGCGTTCAACATCCGAACGCTCGGCATATACTCTTCCATGCAGAAATGCTATCGCACGAACCAGATCAAGTGCTTTGGCTTGTGTACGCGGTGATATATAAAAATCTTTCGCGCGCGTATGCTCCTGATGTGGGCGCTCCTGCATAAGTCGATTGCGCTGCACTTCATAGTGGCGAATCACAAGATTCATGAAGTACACGAGGTCGGGGCTGATCGTGATCAAGCGCTGAGGGACTTGTCCCTTGATGATACACGAAGCATAATGCAAGGCCTTGTACGAGATCTTCTTCGGCGGCTCGACGGCATCACCCAAACTTTTCAGATATTGCTGCGCGATCTTGTATTGCGCAAAAGGCTCTTTGTCCGGAATAATAAGTGCCTTGAAGAGAAAGCGATCCAGTAAGGCTTCGGTGATTTCGCTGATGCGTAAATAATTCGTGGCCGCGATAACGGTATGAATATTCGAGCGCTGACGTTGCACACCGCGCACGAGCTCGCGTTCATTCAGCACCGAAAGCAGTGCACGTAAGGTGTAATCATTCGCATCGAAAATCTCGTCGATAAATCCGAACTCACTCTCGACGAGCGAGCCTTCCGTGTTGTGAATGATGCGTCCTTTTTTGAGCTCGTCAATGTCGAGCCCACCGAAATAGGTATCTGGTTGTTGCTCTTTGCTCGCCTGCACTTTGAAGATCCGGCCACCTTCGAACATCTTAAATACCTGATCAGCTAAGAGTGTTTTACCGACACCCGTCCGACTCTCGATAAGTACGTGCTCGCCCAAAAGTAGTGCGAGAAAAATTTGCTCAACAACTTCTTTCCGATTAATTACGCGCTGCTCGACGAATTCCATCGCAGCGCGAAGGTCTCGAATGATCGCCTCAGCGTCCCATTGCGGATCATCCGCAACACCGTTCTGCGGGGTGCTCGGACGCGTGATATCGGAATTGCGGGTAGTATCGGAATGCGAAGTTGTGGGTTCTTTCATAGTTTTTGCGCCTCGTCTTCCTTCGGTCGATTGGGTGCCGGAGTCTACTTGTCTCAGGCGTGAAGAACAGCGAGGGGTTACCTCGTGCAGGTATATTTGTTGTAAATATATGAATAATCAAGACAATTCTTTCGAAGAGCCCTTATTGACTGAAAATAAACCGGAATCGCGTCCGGCGGGAAGCTTTCCTTCTGACAACACAAAAGACCGCTTGGATTCGGAAATTCGTGAGCTCGCGCACGACGAAGCGACTGGCCCGAGTTTTATTCCGAAGCGCAACGCCAAAGAGGACGCCGACTACCAAAAAGCGATGACGGAATCCGGTCCCTATTTGACGCTTGGCCTGCAATTAGCGGGTTCTTTGGCCGCTTTTGCGGGCATTGGCTGGTGGATAGACAGTGTGAATAACTCCTCGCCGCTCTGGCTCGGAATCATGTCCGGAGGAGGGGCTGTGCTAAGCCTCACCTACTTTATAATGACAACTTTGCGTTTATCAAAATTAGAGGAAACGAAACGGGTAAAAAAGTGATTTGGAGCGCGCGCGGGATACGCTCTACCTACTCCTAATCCTCTTGTGCAGGCACGGTGCAGGTAGAAAGGCCCGAGAAATTTACCGATTTCGCAATTACTTAGAAACCGATAATAGTTACAAATTGAGCTCTGAACACATTTTGAGGGTAGGCGACCGTCAGCAGGAGAGAACCCTGCTTTCGCAACAAGCTTCCCGTTACTTTTTGATCCGATTCGCAATCATTACTCTGGTGCTCTGCGTCGGCTCGTATTTCCTCCTTCACTCGTTAAGTACCCCTGCTTTTCAGTCCGCCTATTATTTTGGCGTGGTGATCTGCGTACTTTCGAGTGCACTCAGCTTTTTCCTGACAGAGTGGGCATTCGATCAGCCTCGCGACATTTTTATGGGTGTTGCGCTTGGTTCGATCACAGTCAGAATGTTCAATCTGCTTTTCGCGTTTGCGATCGGCGTATTCTTCATCAAGTTTAACACGACTGGCCTTGCGATCGGAATGTTCGTAAGCTACTTCTCGCTGTTGGTGATCGAGATCGCATACGTTCACAACAAAGGACTTTTGAGCGGATATTAAGCAACTCCGAATTTAAGCCACGATGACTTTAGCTTCGAGCACAATTCTTTTGAACTCCACCGGCATTTCTGGCCTGATGGATTTCGCGCAAGCTGGGACGAAGCCTGCCGAGAGCGTGCACACTGAAGCGACCACAGGCACAACCGCCACCACCGGCACATCCGCAACCGCCGAAGCTCCCAAAGCTACCGAAGGCACCACTCAGGCTGAAAAGCCAAGCGTATTTGTTGAACTACTCGAGCATCTTGCCGATAGCCACGAGGTACACCTTCCGTTCTTCCATCTCCCGCTTCCGTATCTCTTTTG
>JBDTCS010000019.1:0-28728 GCA_039923455.1 Kapaibacterium sp. (SeqCode)
ACACATTGCAAAACCGAGCCAGAACGACCGACCCGGACTTACCTATTCTCCAGCGAGTAATCGATGGTGATCGCGCGGCGTTTGCAGAATTGGTCGATCGGCATAAGGCACCCGGTATGACACTCGCGGTGCGCATTTTGCAAAATACAAGTGACGCCGAGGAAGCATTACAGGATGCGTTTCTTCGAGCGTTTCGTGCATTGCCGGAATTTAAATTCGAAGCGCGATTTGCAACCTGGTTTTATCGCATACTATATAATGTATGTTGTTCGAAGCAAGAGCGTCTCAGGAATAACATGGAGACGATCTCCATCAGCGATGACGACGAGATCGGAACTGTCATCTCCGGAGCACACTCTAACGAAGCGATCGATCAAGCGGAAGTGTATCGTATCACGATCAAAGATATTGAGCGATTACCCGCCGAATATAATTCTGTGTTGACGCTCTTTACTCTACAGGAATTCAAGCTACAAGAAATTGTCGAGATCACAGGTATGCCGATTGGAACAGTAAAGGCACGCATCTTTCGAGGGCGAGCTATGTTAAGAGATCGTGTGGAGAAAATATTGTCTCACGGACTTACGCCGACAATTCTGATCTCGGACAAAGTGGGTGGGAGGAAGTTACTATGATGCATCTTACGGAAGAGCAATTATTTGATTTCGTCGAGGGGACGCTCCCAGTTTCGGAGCAATCACCTATCGCTCAGCATATTTCCGAGTGTACCGCTTGCCAGGCTCGAGTTACGCTTAGCCGATCAATTAAGACTGCGCTTGCTTCGCAAATACCTTTGGAGCCCTCGATCCATTTCACGCACGATCTGATGCGCTCGATTCTTGCTGAACCATCCACTGCACCGAATGCGCAGGCATCGATGGCTCCTCGCTTCGTTTGGAATACTCAGCTTGCATTTGTCGCCGCGTTTTTTCTTATCGCTGGACTGTGCATCTCCCCGTTTTTCATTCCGGATCACTTGATACCGGGAGTGATCGGGAGATCATCTAACGCAATGCAAAGTCTGTCAGACGCATTCGCCAGATTTTTTGCGAACCCGCTAACACCGATCTGTCTTAGCGCGGCAATCATTGTTGTCGCATTCAGCTTCTTCGAGACCCTCCTCCCTCGATCGAATCGCAAATAGTCGAATGCATATCCGAACATGTATAAAAAAGAGCGAGTACACACTCACTCTTTCATATTTCCAATTATTTTAAAACATAAACACAATCGCTGACGATTGTGCGGAAACTGGATTTATGTCAGCGATTGGTTTATGTTGCGGGTAGAATGCCCCCGCGTGTTAGGTGAGCAAAAACTTTGTCGTTGACAAGGGCTTGTCAACTAAATCTCTTGAATGTGCTCGTGTTTGGAACGAGCGCGTATAGTACCAGATTCTATTTCCCGAATGGATTCTATTTCCCGAACGGATTCTATTTCCCGAACTGAATAAAGGTCACAAGCACAAGCGTCTCGTCGCTGCCGGACTTGCGTGATTGCAGTGAAAGCTGTCCATCGCCCAGCTGCCACGTATACGCCTTTTCAGTCTCGATCACTCGCACGCTGGTCGGATTTCCGAGTTCGGTCGTCAGCCACGCAAGTACGTACTCTTTCGTCGGCACGAAATCGAGATCTTTCACACGCTCAGTGAGTAGCAGCGAACGAATGGCATTGGTGTTATCAAAAGTTATCGTGCGACGCATGATCAATCCTTTGTGACCGACGAGCATCGAATCACTGATTGTGCGCTTGTCGGAAACGACCGGTGCAGAAAAATAAGTGGTCATCGACTTACCAAGCATCAGCAGGGCCTTATCATAGCTCATCCCCATTCGCAACTCACCAAAACGCGATTTGATATTGCTGCCGTACGAATACGGGAAGGCATACATGCTCTTCGGCACATTCGCTGTGGTTGTGGTTACGGGAGTGGTAGCGACAACAGGACTCGAGGATCGTGGTGTCACCACGGGTGCGACATAGCCAGTCGAAGCGCCACTCGCACTCGGCCGAACCGGCGGTATGTAAACAGGCGGTGTGTAAACAGGCGGTGTGTAAACAGGGACGCTGTTTTTCTGTGGCGTATAATGTGAAGTTGTCGCAGTCGTACCTGTCGCAAGCCTTGCTGTCGGTGTGTAAGCCGGAGCACTATAAGGTGTGCTCGACTTGACCGGATAAGTACTCTGCGAACTTCCTGAGGCAGCGCCCCGATTCGGAGTAGCCACCGATGCTGTAGGGGGCGTGTTTGTACTTGGTGTGTATGTGCTTGGTGTATATGCTGGCTTCGCAACAATTTGTGGTCTCACTTGGGGAGCTGTTGCAGCTGAAGTGCTCTGAGACGCGCTCGCAGAATTGGCGCTAGCTGAATTCACACTCGGTTGATTCAAGCTTGGTGCAAGAGCGACACTCGGACCTTCCGGCGCACGAGTCGGAAGTGATCCATTGTTCGCTGTTGGTGGAGTGCTTGGTGCACCATCGACATTCAGCGTGAAGTTCAGTGTGTCAAGAATATCGCCTTCGGTGGAATTCTTAAGCTCGAAGTTTATGAACAGCGGCTCAGCACGAAGTCGGAGACGTTCGAGCTGCGTCCGATCAGGATAGATCTGATACTTTCCAGGTGCGAGACCAATGTTGTAGAACTCACCCGTTGAGTATGTTAAGAAGTCATCCGGCATTTTGACTTCCTGTTGATCCCCGAAGCGACTTCGAATCTTAAGTCGAATACCGCCCTGTCCGTCCGGACCATCCTTCGTCATGCGCTTCACATAACCGCCAATCTGCCCAGCAACGGTAACGGGAATATTAACCTCGCGGAAGCTATTGGCATCCACCGTCACATTGTAGGTTTCGAAACGTGGTACCCATGCAAGGTTCTCGACGCTTTCTGTTGAGTTTCTCAGTGTGTAGGTTGTATACGGTTCGAGATCAACGATGCGAATGATGCCGTTATCTTGCGTCCAAAGCCTTCCTCCAGTTTGCGCAACCTTAAAGTTCTTCACGATTGGTTCGCCGCGATCGTAGAGTCCGTTGTTGTTCTCATCAAGGAACGGACGGATCATGATACCCGCGTGTTGAATAAAATTGCGATCCGAGGTTACAAACTCTGTCGTGCCTTTATCAAAAATTACTGAGCCTTGCGCAGATTCTGTGAACGTGGTCGGACCGCCATCGTTACCAACCGCTGCACCGACTTGCATGAAGGGCAGCGTGTAGCGGATATCAAGGTGTGCACTATTTTGCCGAGCTTGAATATCGCGCTGCAATTGCAACGCGATCTGTCCGTTGTTCAAAAATCCTCGCTGCAGATTCAGTCCAACCTGAGAGACGACGCCCTGCGCAAAATCAAAATTCATGTTAGGACGCACAAGTACGCCGAGCGGTGCGAATATCGAAAGCGCCGTCGCACCGGTGAGTCCCTGACGATAAAGGCGTAAATGCTCGCGCTGAAAACTCGCATTCGCCGAAAAGGTAACAGGTACGCCGAACAGCGACATACTCACGATGCCACCCATGATTGTTGTCCCGGAGATTGGCGTTTGTGAAACATCGAATGCTGAAAGCGTGAAGACACCTTGCATGAACGAGAGTGGCGTCGAGACTGTGAGTCGGCGTTGGTCGTTCGGCGAGATTAGAGCTCCGAAGCGTTGGCGTTGGAATGGATGATCCAGTGCAGCCTCGATCGAGAGTCCGATTGCGCTCGAATAACTCATCGTCCCTTGTAATCCGGCGCCGTCAATATATTGTCCATTGACGAGCAACTCGGGCAATAACTGCATAGATGCGGAAGCAAATGGAGCGAACGGACTAAATCCGGCCTCCTTGAAATATTTCACACCTGCGCCGACAGAAAGTTTAGTTGTAACGCCCGCGTTCACGTTCAACTGCGCGACATTCTTCTTGAAGAAGTCTATATCGTTTTTGTATGTGCCGGCTGTGAGTGAGTATTCAAAATTACCCGGCGGCAAAAACGTGTACGGAATGCGCAGTTCCATCGCTTTCGTCTGCACCTCTCCCCAAGGTCCGTAAAACTTCAACTTTACATTTGTCGAGCCATAACCAATCGGAATTGCAAATGAGTAATAACCGGAGTTGTCGGCCTTCACATATTTGACCAAGCTCTCGTTGACATAAAGCTCCACCATCCAGTTGGGCTCCGTACGATCATTGATGGTGTAGTTCGCAAACGAGTTGCGATATGCGACGGGCTTGTTACTAATCTGAAAACCGACAACAGAATCAGAAAGCGCAGCTGTCGAGAATGAGGAGATCGTACCAACCGTAGTAACAGTTAGTAGATCCGATTCCGGAGTAACATAACGCCATCTCCAAGGAAGCTGGCTCGGCAAAGTTTTCCAGTTGATCTTTGTCTGCGAATTACCACTGTAGCGCGCATCAATATCGCCGCCGAACAGATCACCACCGAGCCCGAGTGTGTATTGCTCCGTGTGATTACCTTGCAACATCGATGACGAGATCGCCCAATCGAGTACACCTGCGCTCAGAATATTTCTCAGCAATGGGAATGTGCGATCGACGTCCGGTCCGGCCGAGGAGCCAGGCAACATGTTACGCCTATCACGCTTGCGAAGTGCATCCGACACAGCCGGAAGTTCTCGGTCGCACGATACCTTCACGTCGAGTAAGTTGAAATTGAATTCACAGGTTAGACCAAACGCTTTTTTGAAGAGGTCACTACGCATGTAACTACCGGTCTCGGTGACGATCAGATCTTTGCGATTGAGTACATAATGCTGACTGCCTTTATCGATCTTGCTTCCCGCGAGATCGATGACGTACGTATCACTCTCGTCGATAAAAAAGCCGGTGATCTTTTTGCGATCGGCCGATAGCTCCGATTTGATCTTTACAAAATCGAGCACATCCATAATCGGCATATAGATGTCGCGATCAATAAGAATCGCAGGAACAACGGTAGAACTTACATGCGTGAGTGACAAGCTTACGCTTATCTCATCAGCATTTTCGGGTAGGGAATCTTGTGCACCGATGGGTTGCAAAAATGATTTCGCGAATGCTTGTTTCGCGGGCATGCAGAGTCCCATCCCTAACCCGAAGGCAAGGAAAAAAAGGACGAGCATATACCGATTCCGCACGAATCTTTGCATTCTATCTTTCGATGGGCCTGCGAGTCGTTAGGAAGCGACTATGGTCTTATACTTCGGATCCCTTTGGGAGAGGGATCTTCGGCGTACCGCAAGCACGTTCTTATGAAGTAAATTGAAAGGATCATTTAGGAGATGATCCCTCCGCACAATGTTAACTTAGTAACTTTTGAAAACCTTTAGGGAAGTGGCAACTCCGCAGAAGCCATGACGGCTTCCTTCGTTGCATCGGTATAGGTCTGCATCTCGACCACGATCTTCCCTCTTGTTAGGTTCATCCCTTTCGGCACAGAAAGAGGCATTCGAAATTTTCTCATCGGATTCGGCACGTAGATCGCGAGTCCTTTTGCAGTACTCAGCACCGTCTCCCTACCACCATTCTCCACAAACTTTATCACGAGCGAACCATAGATCGACTGAGTCCCCGAGCGATAGATTATCCCTTTGCAGACTTGCATCCGAAGTGAAGAATCGTAGGCGACTGTTAACCTGCTGATCGTAGGAATCGAGGGGGTAGTGTTATGTCGAACGATCACCGGTATTGCAACGCCAAATATCGTTGACACGCTGAGTTTCAGACCCTTCGTAGTATCCTCGAGCTTTGTTAATTCTTTCGCCTTCTTGACACCGCGGAAATAAAGATAAGAGCGATATTCACCGGAAGCAAGATCGGATGGCATCAGGATCTGCACGCGAACACTTTGGGATTCTTTTGGAGCAAGCGTGATCTGCTTTGGAAAGAAGCGGACGATCTTATCCGCGTACATTCCTTTTGGATCAGGTGTTGTCACTTCAGACATCTCTCCGTCCTCATTCATCTGCATCTCCACCATCGAGATATTATATGTTGCGGTGTCTCGGCCCATATTGATGAGCGAGAGCAGATCGTTACGCTTTTGTCCTTCGAAGACGAGTCGCTTCGGATTCACGAGTAGCGCGCCGGCCTTCTGTGCGCGAACGGGTGCTACACCGGCGACAGCGGTCAAGATGATCGGAAGTGCGACTATAAAGCCATGCAAAAGCGAGTGCATCCATTCGGCTCTGCGAGTCGAGCTTAGTTGGCTGCTGTTGGAATTTCTATTAATCATCTTTCTCCATTATTAAGCACTGACGTTATCTCGAGTTCAGAATCTCTCGGTTCATCAGCTTGCTTATATTTATTTATACTTTTCCTTAACGCCTGTTTGGCACCTTACCTTGAGCAGATTGGCAACCGCCAAAGGCCCATTAAGGGTTCACCGCACATGACGTCCGCACAGAAAAGCGGGTCAATTCAAAACGAGCTATCTTGTCAATTATTAGAATGTTCCTACCGCCAAAAGAGCATCTTGGCCCGAGCAGGCATTCACGCTTCAAAATCCGCACATCTCAGCAGTTCGTCGAGCACCGAGGGGTTGCATCACTGCCAATTTCAAACACTATTCCCTCCCGCACGAGAGAGACTAAATTCAAAACCTAAAACTTAAAACGCAATTCTCTAAGAACGTCGGCTCAATTATATGTGACCGTCACATACGTATTGCCAGAGTAATCACCGGTCCGCTGATTTGGGCCGATCGTCATTGTAGCACCGACGGTAAATGTCTCTGTTCCCTTCGAGAGCACACCGGTTGCAGTGCATACAAAATTTGTTAATGTCATTTGCTCTGTACTGCCGGTTCGAGTTAGAGTGATCGAGCTCGGAAACGTAACCGAATATATTGAGTTCGGCTCACCGGTAACGGTGAAGAGCGCTGAGTTTATCGTCGAGCCGACGGTGTTCAGCGGAGTCACACCACCGCTTGTTGTACGAACTCCTGTCGGGCTAACAGTAACTGTTCCCCTGGTAGCACCGGTAAAATTCACACCGAATCCCCAATCTCTCGTCTTATTAATAACGAGTGGCTTCTTCCCTGAGGTTGTTGTCGAAGCGCTTAGGTTTGGTGCGCTGGAAGCCGATTGTGCGCTTGCTGTCGAGGTATAAAAAACACCCAAGCCGAAGAGCACAATGGCGAGAACCATCGTACAAGAGCGAATCGGATCAGTTAGGTATTTCTTCATTGTCACACGTATATCCATTTGTTCGGGGCGCTAACGGAAGGAGAAGCTTAATGCTCTTCCTTCCATTGAGCGAAATCATTACTGGTAGGTCGCCGTCAGCGTAAGCTGTCCTTTGTACCAACCACTGGCTTGTCCTGCCGGAATCGTCACCGTTGCACCGACATTGATCTCCTGGCGTCCGCTTGCAGGCAGAACTCCGAGTGTCTGTGGCGGTGTGCCACCAAAATCTTTCGTAAAGGCGGAAAGAGTCAGCGGTGTTGCTGATCCGACCATCTTATTGAGCGTGGTGCTGGTCACCACGATACTATACGCGAGACTTGGTTCGCCGGTAACATAGAACCGAGCTTCCTCTGGGCCGTCGCCATCATCCGGGTCATTTCCGTAACCGTTCTGGTTGATCGGAGTGAGCCCGGCATAAGTAATTGTGCCACCCTCGCCAATACCACCCACGTGGTCCGGACGAATCGTAGCAGTGCCCGTTCCGGAGATCGGCGCTACGACGGCGCCAAAATTCATTTCTTCTAATCCACAAGCATAGATCGGAGTAACGACGCGGCAATACGCGTTCGCTGATCCAGAGCTCGTCACCTGGGCGGACGCATGACCTGCGGCGAGCGCACTAAGCGCTACGATACCCGCACACATGATCCTGATTGAATTTTTCATTTCGTTTTCTAACCGTATTCTTAGGAAGTAGCTTCATCCGCAAGTGATAGAGTTTGTTTGGAAGAGTAAATTCCAACCAATGAGACTATCGCTTAGTGAAGGGGAGAAGTATCACCCTCTCCCCTCCGAAATCAGCTTACTAAATAAGCTGATTAAACATTACACACCAGCTTACTGGTATGTTGCGGTCATGTTGATCTGACCCTTGTACCAACCACTTGGCTGACCAGCTGGGACAGTAACTGTTGCACCAACATTGACTTCCTGCGAACCGCTTGCTGGGAGTGTACCAACCGTCTGAGGAGGTACGCCACCGAAATCGGTCGTGAATGCAGAAAGAGCGAGTGGTGTGCCTGCGCCAACCATCTTGTTGAGGCCGGTGCTCGAAAGAACCATGCTGTACGTAAGCGAAGGCTCGCCCGTTACGATGAAACGTGCTTCTTCAACACCGTCACCGTCTTCTGGGTCGTTGCCGTAACCATGCTGGTTGATCGGTGTAAGACCTACGTAGGTGATTGTGCCACCGTCACCTGTGCCACCTGTGTGGTCAGGGCGGATGGTAGCTGTGCCTGAGCCTGAGTTCGGAGCAACGACTGCGCCGAAGTTCATCTCTTCTTCACCTGCAACATGGATCGGGGTAACAACGCGGCAATACGCGTTTGCGGAACCCGAACTCGTTACCTGTGCTGATGCGTGGTTGACTGCGAATGCGCCAACGAACAGCATCGCTGTTCCAATGATCTTGATAGAGTTTTTCATGTCTCTAGATTTGATTCTTTATATCTTAGGAAGTAGTAGAATTAGCCTTCAAAAAAATCCGGATTGCTCCAATAACCTTAACGAAGACTACTCTTTGTGAATTAGGAAAATCATACTCTCGCAGGATAGACAGACCATTTCGGAACTATCAACACCTTAAAGAGTGAACACATTGTGAACCGCAAACGCGTTGTTCGAAAATCTTGGACTAAACCATCAACCGCAAAGGATCAACGATCGTACGCAAGGATTTCCGGCAACACTTTGCCAAAACAAAATACAATCTTCTGGGAATTAAGAATGTATCCGGTAAGTAACACTTGAGCTTTAGCACTTCCCTTTAGGAGAGGGAGAATGCAACTGTGACGCTTCTAACAGCAAGTCCCTACCGGATCTCTAAAATCGAGCGCAAATGGCGCAAAGCCATTTTTCGACTTTCGGAGTGCCTGTCCGAACTTGTGATTACAAATATAATCGCATTCTAAGGCAAAGTCAAGTCCTCCCCGATCTCCGCATTTCAGGCTGAATTTCACTGTTTCAAAAAAGTACGATTATTACACCTCGATAGCACTTATTGACCTATTATTGACCACCAACCTACACCCACAGTACTAAAAACCAACAAAAAAAAATATTAAAATATATTTAAATAAAGCCAGATTTGTTCACCTCAACGTGAAAATTAGCTTTCAGTAGTCCTTGAGAATACTATGTGACGGGACAAAACACTTTGAGTTCGAACAGAATAGATGGCCAAAATGGCAGTAAGTTGCATGTCGCGCTGCTAAAAGCCGAGCATAATCGCGGCCATCCATTTGAAGTCACGGGCTTTGAGATCGCCTTCGGAGGAATTAGCGAAATGATTGTAGGTATCGGTTAGACCGTAGGTATATCTGCCGTCAACGTAAAGCGCAAGAATCGGAAAAATCTGAAGTCCGATGCCGGCACCGACATCTAGACCAAGATCAACATTGTTAAATATCTGACTCTTATCGAGCGATTGTGAGAGACCGGCGGTGTCAGTGATCGACTCGCTCTTTAACTTGAAGCCGATGTTCGGACCAATGAAGCCATAGAGTTTGAATGTCCTATTAATCGGCGCGATCCGAAGCAGGATCGGGCATTCCACATATTCAATATTCTCTGCCCACGTTACGGTCTGTTGCGTCGATTCGAATGTATGCGTGTCAGCAAATTTTCTTTGCGCGAGTAAGACCTCGGATTGAATTCCGATCGGACCGATGAGCGTCGTCACGTTTCGAATTCCGATAATGTAGCCTGATCTCCCCTGCGCCGTGCTATTCGGAAACGGCGTCGGCAGCGTCTGCGCGTTTGCAAAATTCTCTCCACCAACAATTCCAAACTCCGTTCCAAATTGCGCCTTGCTCGCCGAAGCAATCGACATCACGCACAGCGATACAAACACAGCAATCACCCAGCGATTGAACATATTCATCCGATAAGTTAGTATACAACCTATTCATACTAACTAATCTTGAGTCGAGTCACTAAGTTCAGATGAAACGATGAGAATTTAGTCACTTGAATTTGATGAGGGCTATATGATCGCTTTATTATAAACTGCTCCCGAAAATTAGGACCAGTAAAAATCAACTTGTCGCCTTCGAATAAGATGGGCATCGCGCACTCTCCCACCCCGCTGCAGGGAGCGATTCGCTTTCACAATATTGCCAAATATCCGCTGTATATTAGAGCTATGAAATACATACTCATTCTAGGTCTTTTAACACTGTTCACCTCCACAGTCTGTGCGCAGGCGGCAGATCCGGATGTTATTGATTTAACTTCCAGACTCCGGATCATGGATACCTCCAATAATGTGCGTGCTTTGAACCTGAACACAAATGTTGGGTTTCAAAACAGCGATTCCTTCGAGGATATTGAACTAGGCTATTATCCCTATAGTGGCGTTGATTATTCATCGCTGCGATTTGGAGGACCCTTACTGTTGGTTCCGACAGAGACTCACATCGAACACTATGTTGCTCAGTATGGAGAATTAGATGGTGATACGATCAATGACATTATCACGCCAATTAGTGGTGTTCATCCATTTTTTCACAAAGGCAAACCGAAAAGTCCCTATTTCGACAGTGTCGCCAATGGTACATTCCGTTTCAAGTCATATCTCGCTTATATCATACCTATTGGTATTGCAGATTATGATGGTGATGGAATCAATGATTTGTTATGCAATGTCGAACCTCAGCTAACTAACGACCAAACCTACATTGTTAAGTATAAAGGCGGGCCTCGTTTTGATAGTTTAGATATTTTTCCCTCTGACTCGATCCCCTTTCCACCTTCTGGGACAACAGGGCACGGAAGTATAGTGGGTAAATTTGGTAAACATTTGCCCCCAATGATTGTACTTGCGGTCGATGTAAAAAATACTGATCCGCCACTAAGGAAAGTAGGTCTGATCAGAATCGATAGTGTACTCTCCAAAGATACCGTAGAGTGGTTTACAACGAGTGATAGAGATACTGGGGTTATTTCCCCAGCTAAATTGTATGTAGCCGATATCACCGGAGATGGAATACCAGATTTACTGGCTCTTGATAGTACATCGATTTACATCTTCAAAGGCGGCGATGACTTTGGAACCTACCCATTAACAAAAAAGAATGCCTACTTTACCATTCATTCCCCTAAAGATTTAGATGCTCTTAATTACTCAAGGCTCGAGGACTTTGGGGGTACGATGTTTAACTGTGGTGATATGACAGGTACAGGTATTCCATATCTGATGGTAACAGCCACTGAAACACGTGGAGCGGTAGATATTCGGTACGTTTTTTTCTATGCGGGCGGGAAAGCTTTAGATAGTAAGTTTGATGCGTTTATAAAGGAGTATCGATACTCCTATTTCCTGATGGACACCCTACATACCATTGATGGCCGAGGAAGAACGGCATGCATATTTCAATCATTCTCCAACAGCGAAGGAGATTATGATGCGCTGATTTATCAGGATTGCGAGAAAATTCCTCATAAGCCGAATCCTGACCTAAACAACGCGGTTTCTACGGCCTCTTATTCCTCGCCATTCTCTGCAGTGGCTTACCCACAAGAAGCGAAGAATTTTGTAAAAGTGCATATAACCGGAGCGAGCAAAATTGCAAATGCAACAGCAACTATCTATGATATACTCGGCCGGCCGATTGTCAGCCACACCGTCGTCTTAGCCAAAGGGGACAACACGGATTATTTCGATTTAAGAAATTATCCAAACGGTTCATACACAATCGAAATCAAATCACAGGTGGGACGAGCAACAACCCGTTTCGTCATTCGCAAATAGCATTTTCATTCCTTATTAACCTTCATTTCGTATCAACTTTCATCCCATGAAAACCACCTTCCGTTATGTCGTTATAGCAGTATTACTGCTTCATGTATTCCAGGCCGATAGTGCGCATGCACAGGTCGGCCCAGATTCGCTTAAAGCTGCCGTTCCATACAGCCTCTTCCCAATCGGAGCAATCCGATACTCGCGGTTCGATACGCTTGAGAGAATGTTGGCTATGAATTTTGGCTATAGCTTCGCGGGCATTCGCGAATCAAGTAGGAATAAAGAAGTATCACCTCCCCTGGATGCCTCCGCGACTGTTGTGGATAAGTTCTACTATGATACTACGGCTACAAAATACATCAATGCAAAGACAATTGTGCTTGAGGCTGCCTCTGCCCACGAGGTAAGGTCATACTTGCCGGGCACAGCTGGAATACTAAAAGATTATGTCGTAGGATGGGGCTCTAAAGCAGGAGATATATGGAGGGACAATATTAACCCTTCCATTGTAATTGACCCCGCACAGTGGAGAATAAAACCAACAGATTCCATTGATATAAACAATTATGTGCTTAGGGATTTGGGTAGTTTGGCTTCAACGGATATATATTATAGTTTTGGTCACTATGAAGGCGGAGCCAATCCCGATCACGTTGGGTCTGCTTCTTATGAATTTGTGTTCTTCATTGATACGAGTTCTTTCACTCTTAATCATGACCTACCCTTATACCAATTAGAGTATTGGGTCAAAGAGCAAGGATCTTCAACATGGAACATCGTTGATAGTCAAGCAATAACTTACAACACCTATAAGAATTTAGGTGTCACGAATTCGACTGTTGTCGGCCACACAGGTAACGGTGATAGATTATCGGACTGGGGTACCAAGCCTGTTAATCATCCCTATAAAACTCTTAAAAAAAATCTAAACATACGCCCGTACTATCACGGAAGTTATTTTCAGCAAACGGACAGCCGAAATCTTACAATTGATGTACGCTTAAAGAGTTTTCGCAAATGGGATATTTTCCCTCGATTACTTCGGATAAGAGACTGGCGCGGTCAACGCCTATTGACAGGCAGCGCAGATGCAGAAATTAAATCCGCTATTAATTCTCTGAAGTCAGCAGATACTTCCTCGAATCTCGCAGGCTGGGTACTTGGTGACGAACCATACCCGCAACATTTTCGAGCATGGGCGTACGTCAACGAGTTGATACAAATACAGGGCGGAAAATTACCGACGGTATTATCACCTGCTTATCACGACCAGTTTATTCGAACACTCCGCGACCAACTCGGTACGAGTCGTTTTCCCGGGCCAACATGGTACGATAGCTACCCCTTCGGTGGATCAAGCGGAAGGCTTTACTCGCTATCAGGTGGAACACCATCCTACTATTGGAATA
This sequence comes from Kapaibacterium sp. (SeqCode), assembly GCA_039923455.1. Lineage (GTDB taxonomy): Bacteria > Bacteroidota > Ignavibacteria > Palsa-1295 > Palsa-1295 > JBDTCS01. The sequence goes on from JBDTCS010000019.1 coordinate 13,314, forward strand.
TCTCGGGAACACCGATTCCCGTTGATGCAGCACCCGATTCGGCGAAACAATATAAACGCGGATTCCGCGTATTCTCTGATTACGCCGCCTACACACATGAGATTCAGGATAATATTATCGGATTTTGTGGCACAGATGGCACCAATAGAGGTTGGACATCGGATTTCAATAATATCGCAACCGCAAGTTATCTCGACGATCCGAAAGCAAAGATTCCATATTATGCGATGCTCCAGTCCTATCTGCGCCGTAGCAGATCGCTTCCGTGGCGTGTGGACTCGCTTACAATTGCACTTTACGGTCTCTCTGATGCTACTCTTGCCCGAAGGTTAGTCTTTGCAGATTCTATTCACTATACTAATGTTGTTTTGCCATATCTTAATTGGGCGTTTAACAACGGCAAGAAAGACTCACTTGCGGAAGATTCTCTCTACGATATTAATTGGGATATTCGTGCAATGACCGAACCCGAACTCTATTATCAATTGTGGTCTTCCATTATTTTTGGTGTAAAGGGAATCGCCTACAGTACCGCAACCGATGATGATATCGAACAGGTAGGTATCATTTCAGACGATCCCAAAAACGATACTCGCTCATCAGATCGTACGCATATTAAACTAACCGAGTATATGCACGGATTAGAAACAGGGCTAGGTTTCTTAACCCCGTTTTCACAAGATAGCAGTCTGAAGTGGCACGTGTTTCATTCAAAGTGTAATGCGGGCGTGTTGGATTCCTTCACGTATCGATATAGCGATCAAAATGAGAATATCGACAAAGATCGATTTCCCCACTGTCCATACGATTTCTCCTCCTGCGATAGTATTGCCTGGGCGACGCACGTATCCTATTCAAATTGGAAGCGAACAACGTCCAACGTACCATTGGCAGGAGCAGCGGCACATATTAAGTGTGATGGCGCACTCGAAATGTACGGTGACGGAGTGATACGATATGCACCCGTGCCGCCTCTGTACGCACCGATGTTTAACATCGTGCGAATGATGATAACCCAAGACCTCAATCCTATCGCTCCGACGCTTGCTCAACTAAATTGGTTAGGGGCGATTAGTTGGCATAAGCGACTCTCATCGCCAAACGCCCTCTCCGTTCTGCCAATCAAGAATGTGATCGCGAAACAATTAATGGCTTCACCATTTTACGGCGCAAAAGATGCCGACACAGTTACCTATGTTGATATTGGAATTTTTAGGAAACCAACTGACAGTGCTGCATTTTACGTAGGTCTTCTAAACAGACGCTTGTGGATTGATACATCTACAAGTGGCGCTAAAGGGAAAATTGATTACCGCACGATCTCATTTCAGGTCGATTCCACAAAATTTCCTACTCCGTATTCGCACTACTCCTACTGGCGTATCTCCGATGTAGCTGGGATTCTGCGTGATACGGTTATGAATACGAAGGATACCTTCTTCTTTACCGTTAAGCCCGGCCAAGGAAAGCTATTCCGAGTAGCCCCTGCAATCGGATTGACGCTCGGGCAGATGGCAACGAATACGTTTAACAACGCTCGTCATATTGCATCGGTCGAGTCCGATACGGGAGTAACGAGATTTCTTACAACGTATCAACGAGGCGGTAACATCGTTGTTAGTTTTCCTGTCGAGACCCCAACAGGAGCATCGAAGCGAATACTTGATAATCCAAGTGATACCGTGATCAATAGCAGTGGCAAATGCTCTACGCCGGCCATTGCATATTCGCGGCCACGGAAGCGGATCGGCGTTATCTATGCAAAAACCAAACTCGACACGTACGGCAATCACTATGATACCGTCGAAGTCTACAATACGCAGTCACAGCTTGCCACGCCGTACGCGTTCTCAGCGCACGTTCGGCTTGACTCATTTGTCGTCCTTAACGCCGGTGGCGCTTCCGATCATTTTGAAGCGGCACCTGCGATTGTACCTGGGAACGACTCACTAAGATTGTTTTGGGTATCGTGGCGACATCCGATTAACGGCGGACAACTTACGGTAGTCGATTCCACCTGTACTGCGAAATACTCACCGCCAGCAATCGTGAGAAAATACGTTGGAGGGACACCCAAGTTCATCTCTCTGGCGACGTACAAAAATTCCGATACAGTACATATTGCTTGGGAAGAATCTGTCAGCGGTGCAACAGATATATATTATACGAATGCCGTTGCAGGAAAAGGAGTTATTGTAGTAAGCCCACCAAAGATCATTTCACAACTTATCGGCAACACCGATTGTGATGAATACCACTTCCCACAAATCACTGTCACCAAGAATGGGACCGCATCCGTTGTGTGGGAAGGCCTACCGCAGAAAGTAGAGAAAACCGGTTATAACATATTCAAACATTATCTATAGGAACGAGATCGCAACAAAAGTGGATGGAATGCCACAACTCTTGCGTTCCAAGCGATCACCGATACGATATATGGTACGGGATCTATATATTCCGCTCACCTCTTTGGAAATATAGGAACCTCTGATACCGTCTATTTTGACACTACAGGTGCATGGAGTTCGACATGGATGCGATTGCTCTGGAATGACTCCGCATCGGGAAGGTTCGGACTTGCACAGTATGGACGGAATGATATTAACTTTGGTGCTCCTCTCATACGATCATGGGAGTACTTTCAAATGATTGAACCATCGCTCGAACCTGCGCTCCCGATGTTTCATCGTTACAATGATATAGCACGTCCTGTGCTGTATCGTGACGTGACAAATGAAGGTATCTCGATTGCAAAGATAACGCAATATGATTATCCTAAGACTTCTGTAGCACAGAAGAATATTCCTCGATTACAGCTCCAACTGCGTCCGGATGTTGCGTGCGCGCATATTCGATTCAATGGAGGTCTCGCTCAAATGGCTGTTACTCACGATACGAATCATGCTCCGATCGGTGTGGCTCCTTTTGGCAGGAGTGGGAATACGCTTGACGACCTATCCCCTATCGACTGGAATGACCACCGTTTCCGTACTGATGCCTTTGGTCTCGTTGCAGGTGATACGATTACGTATGACCGGTATTTCCAAGTCGGAAATTACACCGTAGGTGATACCAGTGCTGCCGCAGCGTATCTCGCTGACTCGAATGACTACGCGAAGATTTCGATTCAGCTACGTCAACGCAATAATGACTCATTGCTCAAAGTCTTGGCTTCGGCCGTGCTGAGCAGGCGCTATGGCTTTTCTCAATCACCACTGTCAGGATTGGGAACGGGAGGAAAGTATATCTGTACGATGTCGCCGAGTGACCTCGTCTATATCAGCATTGAAGCTTCGCGTGGAAATTCCGGCGACTCGCTCAAGGTCTACAATTTGGAAATCTTCAACAGCGATATGAAGGATATGCTGGCTCCTGACGATGCATAATACAAAACAGCTGGGCCGTCATCGCCAACATCAAACGCGCATAACGATCCGGTCTCTGTTTCTGTTGTCCCAAATCCATTCACACATTCTACAAATATCTGTTTGAACGTTTCCAAAGACATTCCGTTGAATGTGACGGTCTACGACGCGTTAGGGCGCAAAATAACGGAGCTTTGGAATGGTGTCGCTGATCACTCTCAGTATCAATTTACACTGAGTAATCACGAACTGGCAGCAGGGTCGTACTTCTTACGAATTTCGAGCGGTCATTCTGTGGAGACACGTAAAATAGAGTTGCTTAAGTAAAGGTGCACAGTCCCAGCAAAAAAAACGCCCCTGAGATTCAGGGGCGTTTTTGTATGCAAAAAGTTTTGGAACAGCTCGATGTTTATGCGAGTGCTTCTTTTTTCTTTTTTGTACGGTGACGCTCGGTGGTGTCGAGTATTTTTTTGCGGAAGCGTGTGCTCTCCGGAGTTACCTCGAGGAGTTCGTCTTCGTCAAGCCACTCGATCTGTTGTTCGAGCGACATCGTGCGTGGCGTGTCGAGTTGCGTTGCACCATCGGATCCCGATGCACGCATGTTCGTGAGATGCTTTTTCTTTGTAACGTTGACGACCATATCGTCTTCACGCGCATTTTCACCGACGATCATACCGGCATAAACTCTCGTTGCAGGTGCAACAAAGAATACAGAACGCTCCTGCAAGTTCTCCATCGAGTACGGAGTCGTGTCACCATCTTCCAGCGAGATGAGTGCACCACGCGAACGACCTGCGATCGCGCCTTTGTACGATTCGTAATCGTAAAAAAGCTGATTGAGAATTCCGGTGCCGCGCGTCATCGTGAGGAATTCACCACGGAAGCCAATCATGCCGCGAGATGGCACGTGATACTCCATGTGCGTCTGTCCGTTGAGCGTGGACATGTTCACCATCTGCCCTTTGCGCACACCGATCGCTTCGATCACGCTTCCGATATACTCTTCCGGCACATCGAAGACAACAAGTTCGATAGGCTCCATCACGTCACCATCGACGACTTGCAAAATAACTTCCGGCTTAGAAACTGCGAACTCGAATCCTTCGCGACGCATCGTCTCGATCAGGATAGCAAGCTGTAGTTCACCGCGTGCAGCTACTTTGAAGGTATCGGGCGATACATCTTCGACACGAATCGAAATATTCTTTCTCAGCTCGCGCATCAAACGCTCGCGTAAGTGTCGCGATGTGACGAACTTACCTTCACGTCCAGCAAGAGGCGAATCGTTCACAAGAAAATTCATCGAGATCGTTGGCTCATCGACGTTGATGATAGGCAACGCTTCCGGTGTGTTGACATCGGTGATGGTCTCGCCGATATGCACTTCTTCCATTCCGGCGATCTGCACAATCTCTCCGGCACCTGCCTCAGCGGTTTCGGTGCGCTTGAGTCCTTCGAATGTATAGAGCTTCGAGATCTTTGCCTTCTCGACCGAACCGTCATGACGGATGAGCGCGACTTGATCGCCTGTCTTCACGACGCCACGGAAAATGCGACCGACTGCGAGACGTCCGAGATAATCAGACCAATCGACGTTCGCGATTAGCATCTGGAACGGCTTCGTCATATCACCAGGTGGCGGTGGTACGTGATCAATGATCGTCTGGAAGAGCGGCGAAAGATCCACTGCCTCATCTTCGAGCTTCATCTTTGCAAGTCCGAACTTACCGACGGCATAGACGATCGGGAATTCGAGCTGCTCGTATGTTGCACCTAACGACATAAAAAGCTCGAAGACTTCATCGAGCACTTCCTGCGGACGTGCATCTTTACGATCGATCTTATTAATGACGACGATCGGCTTCAGATTCAACTGTAAGCTTTTCTTGAGCACGAACTTCGTCTGCGGCAAGCAACCTTCGGCAGCATCGACGAGCAAAATAACGCCGTCGACCATCTTAAGAATACGCTCGACCTCTCCACCGAAATCGGCGTGACCAGGTGTGTCCACAATGTTGAGCTTTTTCTTGCCCCAGTGAACGCTGGTGTTCTTTGCCATGATCGTAATTCCCTTCTCGCGCTCGAGATCATTGGAATCCATTACGCGATCTGTAAGGGCCTCATTTGCTCGGAAAGTGCCGCTCTGACGGAGCATCTGATCGACCAAAGTGGTCTTACCATGATCGACGTGAGCGATGATGGCAATGTTGCGAATATCGTGACGAAAATGCTCCGGCTGACGCTCTGACATTATTAATTCCTCGGTATGCTATAATTGACTTTTCGTACCACGCTACACTCCGAACACGATCTTGTGTCGAAGTTAGACGGTACTCTGGCGGCCTAACGGCTCTAAGGCTTAGAATGTTTCCCTCAACCAAGTCGCAGCCTTTCTGTGTGTCAGAACTGGCGCGGGGTTTGCAACCACGAAAGCATCGGTATCAATTACTGTGCACTCTGATATTCGTGTGACTCTGGCCCCATCCCTGAGCCTCACACGCCTTTCGGAATCGTGGCGATTGATTGATTCTCGTCATTGTCTTTTTATTACTCGTCGACGCAATTGGAAACAAAGCGCAGCTACGGGCAAGAAGCGGATTCCGCGCTGAATATGTGGGTCAAACTCGCACGCGCATTCTCCGTTTTTAATCGTTTGTCCACAAAGGATATCGCCACCTATGGGCTTACGCAGCCCCAATTTGCCGTACTCGAAACGCTCGGGCATCTGGGTCCGATGTCCGTAGGTAAGCTCTGTGAGAAGATGCTGGTCTCGGGCGGGAATATGACGGTTGTACTCGATAATCTCCAGCGCGAAGGGCTAATTGAGCGAATCCGCAGCTTGGCTGATCGTCGTTCTACCATGATCCGGCTCACGAACAAAGGTGAGACGCTTTTTACAGAGATTTTTCCTCAACACGCGATATTTATTGAGACAATTGCGCGTGTACTTTCGCCTGAAGAGCAGCTCGAACTAGCTAAACTCCTGAAGAAGCTTGGTCTTTTGTTGGACGAAAATCCTCAAAGGTGAGTCAGATCGATCATCTTGATTAGCATTCGACCTGCCGTTACCCATTTGCCCGTTGAAACAAATAGTTTTATCCTGCGTTAGTACTAACTCGAAGCAATAAAAACAGTGGCGTCTCCGACGATAGTCACTTCCCTGAGAGGATACTTATCTTTGAGTCCTCGATTAGTGACAACCGCGATTGGAAGTCTGCCACTCGAACATTGCGAAAAAAATCAGTGTATTATTGCTACCAACGATTTAAGAGGCACGAACATGATCAAAATTCTAAAATCGAACGAGCGCGGTTTAGCCGAACACGGTTGGCTCAAAAGCTTCCATTCGTTTTCATTCGCAGATTATTACAATCCCCTTTCGATGGGATTTGGCGATTTACGAGTCATCAATGAGGATTGGGTAGCGCCGGGTCAAGGCTTCGGTAAGCATTCGCACAACGACATGGAGATCATCACCTATGTACTCGATGGAGAACTCGAACATAAGGACTCGATGGGCTCGGGTGGAATTATCCGTCCCGGCGAGATTCAGCAAATGAGCGCCGGCACCGGAGTCGCGCATAGCGAATTCAATCCATCGAAAACCGAGCCGGTGCATCTTTTGCAGATCTGGATTATTCCGGACGAGCGAGGAGTGAAGCCTATATATCAGCAAAAGACATTTCCATTTGCAGATCGCGAAGGAAAGCTTCGCTTGCTCGCATCCAAAGATGGACGAGAGGGGTCGGTCGTGATACATCAAAGTGCAGATCTCTTTTCAACAATACTCGGACCGAACATATCGGTGAGTCACACTTTTGCTCCGAAGCGGAATGGTTGGCTTCAGGTTGCAAAGGGCAGCGTGTTATTGAATGACCAAACTCTCTCGACGGGCGATGGTGCAGCTATCACGGAGGAGACGACGATCACACTAACAGGCGGAGCAGAGAAGGCCGAGATTTTGTTATTCGATCTGCCTTAACATATTCAAGATTAATGACAAACCCAATTCATGTTGTTGGAATTTCGGGGAGCCTTCGCAAAGGCTCCTACAATACAGCGCTTCTGCACGCAGCACGCGAGCTCATGCCGGATGGTATGACGATGGAAATCGCCGATTTTAGTGGACTGCCAATATTTAATGCAGACGAGGATCAACCACCTCCGTCCAGTGCGCAAGCTCCGGCGATTGTGCAAGCCTTCCGCGACACATTGCGTGCCGCGGATGCGCTAGTTATCGCCTCTCCGGAATACAATTATTCGATCCCCGGCGGACTCAAGAATGCGATCGACTGGGCCTCACGTCCCCCACGCGATTCCTCATTGAATGGCAAGCCACTTGCGATCATGGGCGCGACGACAAGTTTGCTCGGCACAGCGAGAATGCAATATCATCTGCGTCAAGTTTGCGTGTTCACAAATATGTTTCCGCTCAACAAGCCGGAAGTGTTTGTGGCGAAAGCGCAGGAGAAGTTTGATGCCGAAGGTAAGTTGATTGACGAAATGGCACGCACACTCATTCGTAGCCAACTCGAAGCGCTGCTCGCTTGGACGTTGCAACTAAAAAAAGTGTAGCTATATTTATTCGTGGACTTTAGCGACGTGTTCTTTTCGGATCGAGAAGCTCTGCGTGACGCGTGTTAGTTACGCTGGTAGTTGGAGGTTTCGTTGTCGGTTTCTTAGGCAATGCACTCAAGCTGTCGGCAGTTTTGAGTGTTGCTTTCTTTGTTGTACCTTCGGCAAATCTTGCTGCCTTGCGAGCTTCATACTCCGGAGTGTTCGGCAGAATCGCGGGCTCCGGATCTTCTCGCTTTCCGGTCAGATAGAGCTTGATTAATTTTCTCGCGATCGGGGCTGCTACACGGCCACCGAATCCCGCATTCTCCAGCATAACACAGATCGCAATTTTCGGATGATCGTACGGCGCGAAGCAGATAAACCAGGCATGATTATCTCCGTGCGGATTTTGCGCCGTTCCTGTTTTCCCCGCGATCTTGAGTTCAGGACTCAGAAGGCCGGTACTGTACGCTGTGCCTCCCGGTTCATTGACTACGCCGTACATCCCTTTTCGGACGACTTCAATTACAGTATCGGGGATCGGAAGTTTTCTAGTCCGATAAGCTACACTGTCCCACTTCCCTGTCTTAACATTATAAATATTCTTTGCAGCGTGTGGCTGCACCCACAAACCGTGATTCGCCCAGACCGAAGCATAGACCGCCTGCTGAATCGGAGTCACACCGATCTCTCCTTGACCGATTCCTTGACTGACTACATAGCCCTTCGTCCATCCATGCGGATACAGCCTGTTCATGCGTTGGGTATTTGGAATCATTCCGTTACCTTCGTTGCCAATATCAACTCCAGTCGCAGTATCAAAACCGAAGATACGGGCGTACTTATACATCGAATCGATGCCAAGCTTTAGTACGAGCTGATAGTAGAACACGTCGCACGATCGCGAGATAGAACTGTGAATATCTGTCAGACCATGTACAGCATCATCATTATACGTATGATTGCCGAACGTGAAATATCCTGGGCAATTGATCCGGTAGTCGAGGCCGATGGTTTTTGTTGTGAGCCCCGCGGCTGCCATCATTGGCTTCCATGTGGAGCCCGGTGGGTAACGGGTTTGCAATGCACGGTTATACAGTGGATACGAGGGATCAAGCATGACCGACTGATATTCCGCTTTCGTTGTTTTGCCACTGAATAGATCGAGATCGAAATCCGGCTTTGAGACGAGCGCGAGTATATCGCCGTTGTTCGGATCCAGTGCTACGACCGCACCGTGATAGGGATCGAGTAATTGCTCGGCATACTCTTGGACATCGATATCCATCCCGAGTTGAATATTCGAGCCATCGATAGAATTAAGATCCGTCAATCCATTATTCAATCTCGATTGCTTTTGCCCTCTTGCGTCAACGGCGAGGAATTCATATCCTTTTGTGCCGCGAAGGTCCTGCTCGTGGATTGCTTCGAGACCGGTCGTGCCGATCACATCACCGGAGTGGTAGTAATCGCTATCCGCACTCTCGGCTTTTTTGTCGAGCAATCTTCGGTCAATCTCCTTCGTGTAACCGAGAAGATGGGAAGCTCGGATCGGCGCAACGTATTCGCGTTTGGATTCGAATACGATATCGATGCCCGGCAATTTTTCATGATTCTCTTCGATGGCCGCAATGATACGAGGATCGGCATCGCGCCATATTTTGATCGGTTGAAACCGTGTATAGAATCCTGCGGCTCGAATTTTGTCGAGGATCGTCGAGGTGTCAACGCCAAGAATCTTTGCCAAGACCGGTAACGATGTTTTCTTGTAAGGGATAAAATCTTGAGGAGTGAGTGCGACCGAATAACTCGGAACACTCGCTGCAATCACTCGACCATGTCGATCATAGATTGCACCACGAACGGGAATGCGCTCAATCTTTTTTAAACCCTGATCGACCGCTGCGTCACGCAACGCATCTCCTTGGACGATCTGAAGTTCGACAAAACGAACGAGAAAGCCGACGAAAACGACCGCTATAATAGCAGAGAATATCCTCACTCGAAGCGGTGAGGCAAATTCATGTTCGAAAATTTCGGGCATGGTGTATCAAGATGGAATCGCTCTCTATATGTCTCTCTCTCTCCAACTCTACACAATATCGTGAGCGTTCCGATTATTACAAAACAAATGGATTACGATGGAGACGAGCATATACCTAGGAGCGGTTACTGTATCTTCAACCTGATATCAATGCCCGCCATGATTAGTCGGGTTGGAGGACTGATGATTCCGCTCGCTGCAGGGGTCGTGCGCTCATATCGGTAAAAACCTTCGAGCGTTAGCTGTTGGCTGACGGTGTAGGACACACGCGGTTCAATGGTAAGCTTACTCAAGCCACCGTTGCCGGTACCCGCAGGATTCGTCGTGATATTTCCGAATTCGTAATAGCTATCTTCTGAAATAGTCTGTGAAAGCGTAAAGCTCGCGCCAACTTCATTCTTCAGGTTCAGCTTAAGGAATGGAATCGTCAGTCCTTGCTTATTCCAGTTCGCGGTGATGCCGAATGTCGTGGAAAGCCGTCGGGTGATACGTTGCGAGGAATAGTCCGCAGCCCACTCCGTTTGCGTATCGTAGTTAAAACTCGCCGTCATCTTTCCGCCATAAAACTTATCCCACGAAAGGTCAAGCGCTATTAGCGGACGGAACCCATATACAAGCGTCTGAAGTGTAGTCAGTTCGTTCGAGTCATTCGGATTCAGCTTGTATGAACGTCGGTAGTTGCCATTGTAGGCATGCCTGAAACTTGCACGATCACAAAAACTGAAGAGCGGAAATTTTTCGAGGCCGACCCAATTGAAGGAATAATTCAGTCGTGGCAAATACTCTCTCAGCAAGCCGCTGAAGAACGGTAGAGTCTCAAAGCCCGTCATGAAGCTGTTAACCTGAATCTTGTTTAGCACCTCTGGACTCAAGTTCGCCTTTGCGAGACTGTCGCTCGGCTGACCTGCTGCTGCGATCGCCGCTTCGTACTTGCGTCCCACATCCTGAATTCCGTTTGTCAAGAAACTTAAGAAAGGAATCGGTGGGATTGAGAGAAACGTCCTCGATACGTCTCCACTCTTCGTAACATATAGCGGTGTGATCAATCCATCTTTGTCGATTTGCAATTGATTACGCTCATCATAGCTGAATTGCAACTTCCAATTTAGCGAAAGACTCGCGCCCTCCCAGAGTGGACGACTTGTCGAGAGTTCAAAGTTGTTCTGCTGCGTAAATACATCGGTGATCTGCGAACCCACATGCGCAGGATCAGGCGCACGATTACCGTGTCGAACGGTGAACGCGACAAACGGAAATTGCGGCTTGAATCTGATCAGTAATCTACCGTGTGGATCGGTGATCAGGCCAAGTTGATACGCGCGCGAAGGCCCGTCATCATCAAATTCGGGCGAGAATACACCACGGGCAAGGAAGTTCGTAATTCCGGAACCTTGGCCTTGCAAGGCGGGATTCAAACTTGTGTTCGTCTGTGTAAAATTAAATCTCGTACCGTTCCAATCAAAGAATGGTTTTTGAATCAGTGCTTGCGCAATATCTTTGATCGTGATCGAAGGAGTCGAGTCCGCAAGTTCTGGTTCCTCGGTGATCGGGGCAAGCGGCGTGAGCGTAGTATCGCTCACATAATCTGCATCACGCTCGCCACCCGTTCCAACGCCGGGACTGTGGACGATCGGCGTGTCAATCTCATTTGCAACTCTGCGGCCTGTGTGTAATGTATCGAGCAATTGTGGGCCACGTGCGAGTGGGTTGCGTCTGGCTTGTGGACGAAATTCTTCCCCGCGATCTTGATTACGAGGACTCTCTTGCGGCTTGCTGAATGGCGAAGGTCTCGTCTCCATACCCGGCTCGTGTACTTCTTCCGGAGGCACACTCAGATCATCGCCGCGACCTTGCTGTGTTCGAACGTCTCCGCCTGCACCACGCCCTCCTCTACCTCTACCACGCTGCGGCGGCTCGTCGGCTCCGGGTTTGCCGAAGAGCATTACACCAAGATCGCGGACATTGAATTCTAGGCCTGTAGTGATCGTGTTATTCCACGCGCCCACTTTGGAGTATTGCAAATTTGTCTGTGCATCCTGCCAACGATAATCCACACGATAGCTAAAGACAGGACGAATGAATTTATCCAATCCAAAGAACCACGGCAAGCGAGGCGAAGTCGTCATGCCTACACGTTGGCTCGCAGCGATATCACGTCCGGGCCTTACAAGCGCTCCATCTTTAAAGAAAATATCACGCAGGATTGCATTCAGTTCTCTCTGACGGATCGAAACGGAATCATAATCGTAGTTCGGTCTACCGAGCGAATCATACGTCATATTTTTGAAACTCTGATCCGTTTCAAGAGGAGCAAGATTGGAGGTAACATCAAGACCATAATCAAACGACGGTGAAAGCAAACCATTTTCGGTAAGCTTCCATGTCGCCTGAATTCCGCGAGTTGCGGTGAAGGTTCTATTGATAAAAGGCACACGCCCGCGCAATACTTCGATACTATCCTCTGCGGTCTGCGCTGTACCAAAATCGAGCGTGGAGACGCGGTTGAGCGAGTGCACTCGCCCACGCGTCGCACTAATTCCAAATCGCAAACTCTGTGGAAGAAAATTTATCTTCCAATCGGCGTATCTGCCAATGAAGAATGTAGAAGTCCCCCACCACGTGAATGGTGAGACTCCTGCATTCGGTAAGCCCGGTAAATCATAGGCAATCGTGCCGGTCCAAGACCAAGACCGATTGTAATCGAATTGCGGACTTCGAGCAAACTCTTCTGCATATCCAAAGCCATACGTCAGCCGATTCACAAATGCCGGCAATAAAAAGAACGAACCGGGAAACACCAACCTGACTCCACTTGCACCGATACTATTTCGGACCGAGAGTGTTTCGCTCGTCAAGCGTATTGAATCGGCGATGTGATTGCCAATATCGGCAGGCAAAAGTCCGTCAGCAATACGTTGATTGATCTTATCGACGGCACCTTGAATTTCGACATCCGTATTCGGCAAATACTTCGGACGCAAAATCACTTCGGTGTGTGAGATAGTAAGCGGAAACACCGATTGATTTTCCAGCCACTTCGGAAATATCTTCTGCATCGCAAACTCACCGGTGACATTCCAGTTAAAGTTAAGTGCGCGATTGACATTGAACCGTTCGTCGACGCGATGAAAATCTGCGCGCTCATTCACGATAGATGCATTGATCTTACCAAACTCCGCGAGCTTTAACTGCGTCGAGCCGTTCATTGCCCAGTCCGCTTTGTCGTTCGCCTCGAGCAAACGAAGTTCATCCCACCATACATCCGTGTAGAGACAGTTTTGCCCGGTCTTGTTTTGCACTCCGAGTGTGAAGACCGGCGCATTCGTAAGCGTCGGACTACCTACGACCGTGTACGTTGCCCCAAATACTCCATCGCCGGCGCTCTCAGTGATAACATCGGTCGCACGGACTTTCGCAGCTTTGAGTCCTGTTAACTTTGCAAAATCAATGTGGATATTCTGCCAACCTTGCGTAAGCGGGCGACGATACTCGTAATAGTTAAACTCGTTCGTTCCAAGTCGTACGTACGCCCAGACCGCACGATTCGTGTCGGTCGTTGTGGGAATGTGATCATCGCCGTGAACGAAGATCGCCATACTGCGATAATTAAATAGATCGTTCGGATTTTGAAATACACGCTGCGCTTCACGACGACCTGTGTCATTCACGCATCGAAGCGACATATTAAGCGATTGCTCATTGCCGAGAACAAAATTTGTTTGCCCAGCAAGGCGATCACGCTGAGCGCCGTTCGGCTCTTTGTAATTTGTTGGAGGTAGTGCGTTATCCTCAATGTTGACGTAACCAAGACGGAATGTGCTATCGGCAAGCGGGCTTGTCGGATTGAGTCCGGTAGTTGCACGAGTCCACTGACTTCCGACGAGGCTAACCTCGTTTAAGCGCAAATGCACCTGTTGCTTGAATCCGGAAAACCAGAAACGGAAATAGCTGATATTGCTAAACGACGAATCCTGCACGCCGATAATACTATCAAAGGCTACAAGCGGAATATGGAATTGATACCATCCCGCCGGACTCTGCCCAACGATATATTTATTGATCGCCGGATTTATGGGTATCTTGTACTCGTAGTAACTATTATCCAGATCAACATTAGAGTTATTGTCGAGATCTTCGGTGTCCGGATGTAACTGTGAGGCTTTGTCGTTCTGATTGCCTTCGGTGCCGTTGATGTTGCTATAATCGTCCGAGCCCGCAGAGTAATTATAGTTGTCGTTGTTCGGATCGTCCGGATTGTACGCATTCGGCCAGAGCGCCTTTTCACCATCATTCGAGATAGTGTCGAGACCAACATCTTCATCCGGATCATAGCGACCGTTGCGATTCTTATCTTCCGTCTCCAGAACTCCATCCGGAATAACATCTTCCGAAATTCTACCGAGATCAAAGTGAATGATGCCGTTCGGATCACCACCGTTCGCGTCGATCTTCATCCAGAATTCAATAGCATCGGTATTCGTCGCTTGCACATTCAGGCCGGAAGCATATTGCATGATGCCGCCCCAACGATCGAGAGGATCTGTTGCATCGAAGTCGGCTCGCGTGCTATGATTGTATGCGCCTGGACGTGTTGGGTCATAGACGATATCCATGACTTGCGCCGTCTCGCCGGGACGCGAAGTACTACGATTCGGCTTAATATCTGTGATCGGAACATCTGCCGGATACTTCTCATACCACCACGTTTTTGCTTTAAGCTTTGTAACGCTATCCGGCGTGTTGAGATATTTCCTATACTCGTTTCGAATCGGCTGCGACGAGTTCACCCAACGCCCATAACTCATCGAAAGTGGAAACTCGTTCTTGCCGCCTTCGAAATCATCCAAGTACGCAATCGATGCTCCATTATCGTCTGGCAACGGCGAGGCTTGCGTGTTCGGATTCGGAAGCGATAGCGCGGCATCGATCTTGAACGAAAGCTCCGACTTCTCTTTCAGATTAAAGATCGGCAGATAGTTAAGCAGATCCGTAACCGCAGGTGCGTTGAACTTGTAACTTCCATCAAACCCGAGTATCCAGTTCGAAAGCGGTTCCTCACCTTGACGAGTCTTGATACTCGGCAGCTTCATCGAGTAATTCATAAACGTCAGGCCAACCAATCCTTTATCGGATAACGGTATCTCACCACGCAAACCGAGTACAGATTTCGTCGCGTTGGTAAAGATGTCATGCGTTTCGTAGTCGACGTTGAGCTGACCGGTCGAGAGAAGATCTGGCTTGAGCATCGTGATCGTACCGCTGTTATAATCAACACGGTAGTCAGAGTTCTCCGTCAGTTGATGCCCTGCGATAGAAACACGAACGCTTCCCTCGACGAGGTTGAATGCATTCAGATTAATCTGCGATGAGACTCCACCAGCAAACTTTACATTGATCGATATCTGCGCATTCTTGAATTGCTGATTTCGAAATGACTCTTGCGAGTTTG
>JBDTCS010000020.1:0-1641 GCA_039923455.1 Kapaibacterium sp. (SeqCode)
GGTCACCTGATGAAAGTTTGGAAAAGGAGATGGGTGGCATTCGGGGCAATTGGACTCAACGAGTTGAGTATGGACTTACCCCGCTATTGTCGACACAACCCTCCGTTCGTCACTTTTATCTTCCAAAATATACCATGTTGAATTCCGCGCAAAGCCGACAACGCTTTGTAATGTCCCACCTGCCACTTCGCCCAGCACCTATTCATGATTTTGCAATGAATTCAGAGTAGGCAAAAATTTGTGCTGAAACATCCTCGGTAGTGCTCGCGTCGAAGGTTTGAAATTGGGTGCTTTGCGAATGCATTAACCGAGGTGGAAAATGAAGTCTAACGAAAGTAAGAAGAACGCGAATCGGGGGAAGTCGCTGCAAGAGATTCGTGCGGTGAAGGGGAAGGCCCTGCTGAATGGGAAGACTCGGGTGAAGCAGAAAGAGAATATTTGGCTCTCGATTATTTATACGGCAGCGATCGCCCTTGTGATGCGTTCGTCGCTGGTGGAGGCATTTACGATTCCGACCGGTTCGATGAAGAATACCGTGCTCGTCGGCGATTATCCTTTCGTCAATAAGACGAGTTATTTTCTGCAGACCCCCAAATATTTTCCATTCACGTCGATCGAGATTCCACATCTGCATATCAAGACCGGAAATATTGAACGCGGCGATGTGATCGTGTTCGAGTATCCGGGTGATCGCGATCTTATCGAGCCACGCGAGAAAAAAGTGAATTACATCAAACGCTGCGTCGGACTCCCCGGCGATACGATTAAAGTGGTGAATCAGCAACTCTATGTGAATGGTAAAGCGCTTACCAATCCTCCCGACATGCTGCTCTATGATCGGCCACTTGAACAGAACGTAATTGAATCACAACTCTTTCCGCAAGGCGCGAAATGGAATATCGATTGGTACGGACCGATCCGAATTCCGAAAAGTGGTGACGTCATTCATCTTACTCCGGAAAATTTTGCGCAATGGCGAGTCTTCATTGAACGGGAGAAGCACACTGCAGAGTTTGATGCCACAGGAGCAATCAAGATCGATGGTAAGATCGCAGATACATACACCGTCGAGCGGGACTATCTTTGGATGATGGGTGATAATCGCGAGCAATCGGAAGATTCTCGCACGTGGGGATTCATGCCTGTCGAGAATGTGGTCGGCAAAGCGCTCATCGTCTATTGGTCGCGCTACAATCCACCTTCGCAAGGTCACGGTGACGGTTACGATCCTGACGAAATCCAAGAGACGCACATCCGCTGGAATCGAATTGGGAATCTGGTTAACTAACCGCAGCTTCGCACACCGGCGGCCCGAATGCAACCAGTTTTGGACACGAGTCCTGGCGTAGGTGCTTTTACGCTACTTCCTGATTCTCGAATCACAATGTTGCCGGTCAAATGACAATGCTTATGGGCATACATCGGGAAAGACTCTTGTTGACGTAGTTCACGTAACGGGCTCGAATTGATTCCAATGTTTGTCAACAAGTGCATTCGTGTTTAGCGTTGTCATTCCAACCTTCAATGAAGCAGATCACATTGAGCACACGATCCAAGTGCTTCTGCAAAATAGGAATGCGGATCTTATTGACGAGATCATTATAGCCGATGGTGGAAGCACGGATGATACGATCACGAGGG
>JBDTCS010000021.1:0-7682 GCA_039923455.1 Kapaibacterium sp. (SeqCode)
ATCTGCTTCGTATCGAGTCCGTGTGCCTTGAGTTGATTCGGCACGATATGCTGACGTGCAATCTCAAGTTTATCGTATTCGAGATAGCCCGGCAACTCGATCACTTCCATTCTGTCGAGCAGTGGCAACGGAATATTGAATCGAACATTCGCAGTCGTGACGAAGAGCACGTTCGAAAGATCATACTCGACTTCGAGATAGTGATCGACGAAGGTACCGTTCTGTTCGGGGTCGAGCACTTCCAAAAGTGCAGAGCTTGGGTCGCCACGGACATCCATCGACATCTTATCAATCTCGTCGAGCAGTATCAACGGATTCACAACGCCTGCGCGCTTCATCGACTGAATGATCTTGCCCGGCATCGCACCGATATAGGTGCGGCGATGACCACGTATCTCCGCTTCATCACGGACACCACCAAGCGAAATGCGGACGAATTCTCTTCCCATCGCCCGAGCGATCGAACGTGCAAGCGAAGTTTTGCCAACGCCCGGAGGACCAACGAGGCAGAGAATCTGCCCACGCATTTTGTCCACGAGATTCAGCACCGCGATATGCTCTAAGATGCGCTCTTTCGGTTTTTCGAGGCCATAGTGATCCGCGTCGAGTACCGCTTTGACATGCTCGATGTTGAGATGATCTCTCGTGCGCTTTGCCCACGGCACTTGCGCGAGCCACTCGAGATATGTGCGAATGACACCCGCCTCGGGTGACATCGAAGGCGTTTTTTTGAAACGCTGGAGCTCTTCATCGACGCGCGCTCTGATCGGTGCAGGCATTCCGGCCTCTTCGATCAATTGCACGAGTTTGCCAAGTTCGGGATGCTGCTCATCGAGATCATCGCCGAGCTCTTGCTGCAAGATTTTGATCTGCTCGTGCAGAAAATATTTGCGCTGCGATTTTTGAATGGTCGATTGTACTTTCTGATCGATCTCTTGTTCGATCTTTAGTATATCGATTTCGCTAGCGAGCAGTGCAGTGATATGCAAATATTGCTCACGCACGTCGGTGATCTCGAGTACTTTTTGTTTGGACTGAAGATCTTTCGCAATGTGTGCAGCGATATAGAACAGTTTGCGCCTGGGATCAGAAATATTTTCGAAGCTCAGCAATACTTCCTGTGGAAGCTGACGCGACTGACGCACGTATTCGCGAAAGAGATCGGAGGTGTGGCGCGTCAGTGCTTCGAGCTCCGGAGTGATCGTCTTCTCGGGCTGCATCAACTCGATCTCGACTTCGAGATGACCCTCGGCGGGAATATACTCTTTCGCGGTCGCTTGCTCAAGACCATCGACGAGCACCTTCATCAAACCATTCGGGAGACGAATGATGCGCACGATGCGCGCAAGTGTTCCGGCACGATAGAGATCGTCTTTGCCCGGATCATCGACTGCCGAATTCTTTTGCGCAACAAGAAAAATATATTTGTCCCGAGAGACTGCTGCACTCGTCGCCGAAAGCGAGGACTCGCGTCCGACGAGCACCGGAAAAATCATGAACGGAAAGATCACGACATCACGCAATGCAAGTACAGGAATCCGATTTGGAATATCATTCAATTCCGGATTTTCACTTGACATCACGATCGCTTCGATCTCTTCTTCTTTCGGATCAAGCGAAATATTCAGCGCACCCTTGCTCGATGCACCTTTGCCTATTGCACCTTTGCCTATTGCACTTTTGCCTATTGCACTTTTGCTTGCGCTCTTCTCCTTCAACACTTTTTTCTTAACGGACGCTACCTTTGGCTTACTACCCTTTTCGTCCGATCTGCCTTTGGCCATGATTCTAAAAAATAAACTCTTTTTGAAATTGAGCGCCTGCTTCGCGCTACTTTCTACCCGCACTTTCTGGGGAAAGCAGGTAACGAATTTTGCTTAGAGATAGTCCCGAACCTTTGGGTGCTATACCTTTCCGATCAGGTCGATAAATTCTGTAAATAAGTAATCGCTCTCGTGTGGGCCGGGCGAGGCTTCGGGGTGGTATTGGACGGCGAAGATCGGGAGTTTGGTGTGTCGGAAACCTTCGACGGTGTTGTCGTTCAAATTGATATGCGTCAATGCACAGTCGTTCGGCATGGTGTCCCACTTCACTGCGAAACCGTGATTTTGTGAAGTGATCTCGATTCGATTCGTCATCAAGTTCTTAACGGGATGATTCGCACCACGATGCCCGAATTTGAGCTTGTACGTCTCTCCCCCAAATGCGATTGAAAGCAATTGATTGCCGAGACAAATACCGAATATCGGTTGCTCTTCGCGCTTGATAAGTTGGCGAATTGTTTCGATGCCATCTGTCACGGCTTCCGGATCACCCGGGCCATTGGAGAGAAAAATACCATCCGGTTTCAATTCACGAATCGCCTCGGCGGAGGTTGTCGATGGCACGACAGTTAGCTTCGCTCCGTGCGAGCTAAGCTTGCGAAGAATATTTAGCTTAATACCAAAATCCATCACCACAACATGTGGTACATGCGCACCTGGATGATCTACGATATGTGACTTCGGAGTCGTGACTCCTTTTGTTAGATCGAGACCGGTCATCACAGGAATTGCTCTCGCTTGGTCTACAAGTTCAGCATCGGACACAGCATCCATTGAAAGCACTCCACGCATTGCACCTTCGGAGCGCAAGATGCGAACAAGCTTACGAGTGTCAATCGCTTCAATTCCGAGAATTCCTGATCGCTCCAAAAATTTGTCGATGCTCTCGGTTGCTCGCCAGTTGGAATAGGTCTCGGAGAGTTCGCGAATTGCAAATCCTGCGACGAATGGCTTTACGCCTTCCATATCTTCGAGCGTTGCGCCATAATTTCCGATTAGCGGATTCGTCATCGTAACGATTTGTCCGGCATACGATGGATCGGTGAGTATCTCTTGATAGCCGGTGATGCTCGTCGTGAAAACGACTTCACCGGAAGTCCGCTTCAAATCGAGTGCACCAAATGCATTGCCGCGAAAGACAACGCCGTTCTCCAAGGCCAATCTCGCCTGGCTCTTCTTATTCGCGTTACCGCTTGTTGTTCCGTTCGTTTGCACCGTGTCGTTCGTTTGCACCGTGTCGTTCGTTTGCACTGTGTCGTTCGTCTTTGTCAAGAAAGTACGTTTCGCTGAATTTCCAAAAAAATGGCTCCTCTGTGTGAGGAGCCATAACAACTAATGTTTTGCCAAACCGCTGAAGGTCTTTAGGCAAGGCTCTCTCGGGATGTCGGAATCGTCTGCTTTTCTGCCTTTGGAGCGATCAACCACTGATAGCCAGCAAAGAGTGCGCCTGAGAAGAGGATATCGCCGAGCAGTGTATTACGATAGAACGGTAAGCCCATCGAATAACACTCGATCAGTCCGGCAAAAGTCTTCGGATAGAATGTTCCGTCTCCGAACATCCAAACCGCACCGTTCGTCAGCAGAAAGAAACTGAGCGATCCGCCCAGAACCGTCACGACGAAACTAAGCAGCGTGGACTTCTCCGCATAAAACCGACCGTAGAAAATAGTCAGCACAAACGCGCCATAGACGATCGCCATCAGTTTCCAATCGTAAAGACCCATTGCAAGATCTGTCACAAAGAGCGCGACGATCGGAATCAAGACGACCAGCTTATTGCGAGAAAGGTAAGCACCCGCAAAGAGCGCAGTTGCCATGACGGCATTGAAATTATAGAAGTGCACAGCATTGAACAGCAGCCTCGTCGACATTGCGACGAGCGTCAGCAGAACAGCTATGAGCACTTGATTTCTATTCTGTTTCATATAAAATTTGTTGTGGGGGCTCCGAAATCGGCGAAAAAGAACTGCCTAATCGGTATCCCGAAGCCCGATTTCGAAGTATCAGCGATAGAACGCAAAGTGTGCAGGTGCAATTCCGCACGTGAACGAGCGCTTCAACCCACCGGAAGTGGCGTCATAGACGTCGACAATTCCCGCAGCCTTGTACGCCTTGGTATTCCCGAGATACAGCTCATTATTCACTGCGTCGTAACCGCCTTGATAGTACGTCCCACCAATAAAATTATCGGCGAGTAGCGCATGCGTCGTAAGGTCATAGGTTGCGATCCGATTGGGATAGATCACATAAAACTTGTCCTTGCCTAAGACACCGCCGATCTGGTCTCCCACGTTGCCGACGGTTGTGGAGTCAGTTTTTTGCATCGTCGTAGCCTTCACCCAATAGACTCCCGGAGCTTGCGTATTGTAATCGCCGCTGCCGAGTACGATGATCTGATCGTGCAACGAATCGGCATACACATTCTGCGGATTGCCGCCTACGTGAATAATATTCGTTGGCTGTAGCGTGTTCAGATCAACAACATTGAGTGAATCAGATCCCGAGCTGATCCATGCACGATTGTTCAGAACCGCTATTCCGCTATTGCCCGCTCCGAGTGGAAGTGCGCCGACGATCTTGTTGCTCTGCAGATCCATAATCAATGCGTTCGAAGTAAAGAGCTGCGTGACGATCGCCCTGGTAGCGCTTACCTGCACTATCTGGTTTGGCGCAAAGACGGAGTTCGTTACGGAATCAAGTTTGATACAGCTATCGGGACGAATGACAAGTATCTTGTTCGAGCCGTTCAAGCAGATATAGATTCCACCGTTGATGATCTTGATATCATTTCCAATATCACCGAGTACGCCACCCGCGAGGTTATGTAGAATACCGAAATCGCTGAGCGAGATCGCGTCAAGCGTTGCATTCGATTTCCCAAACTGTCCTTCATTTAGTATGAAGACAGAAGGCTTTTTGACGATGGCGTTGTCCGTGGTGTTCGGAGCAGTCGTCGATTCGCATGACGCGAGTGTGAGTGAAAGAAATAGTAGCGATAGCAGAGCTATCAGATGTTGTATACGTGGTGCTTTCATGGTTATCTATGTATGGTTAGTTAGAATTCTCTTGTTTGAAAAGTTCGAGTGTCATGCTTGCTCGGACGGTTCTGCCTGGCAAAGGAAAATTGGGTACTTCGGAATATTGCTCGTTCGTAATATTCTCGATGCCGATTCGAAAGGTGGCAGTCGTCGTGCTTGTGATCAGTAGTTCAAGCAGGCTCGCAGTAAGATCAATCGTAGTGATCGGCGGCAAACGATCGGTAGGTAGATTACCCGCATCGCCGAAACGATGACCGCGATAATTCATCAGCACCGCGAACGCCAAGCGCTCTTTCCAATGCAGTTCACCCGTAAAAACCGATGCTGTCGGCGTTGAATAGGGAATCTCCTTGTTAAAGATATCAGTGTCCTGCGTTTTGTTCAGCGAAGAAAGAATTGTGTAGGCTTCGCGCACGGAGAATGAAAGTTGGTCCGTGATCTTCCCGGCAGCAGTGAACTCCATCTCAACTCCTCGCGAGAGCACCTTCTGAATATTCACCGGACTAAAATTTCCGCTCGCGCCGGGTTGCCAAATGATCTCGTCATCGATCGCAGCGGCGAAACCTGTTACACGAATACCAGTCAGGATGCCGATGATTGGTGCAGGCGTCCATTTGACAGTCGCTTCGGCATTCGTGCCATGCTCCGGATGCACATTCGGATTACCGTAGCCGCGCCAATAGAGCGCATTGAATGTCGGAGCGTGATAGGTCAGCGCATAGGAGCCGCCGATGCTAAGCACTCCCGGCAATAGCGTATAATCGACAGAAGCTTGAGGCAATACTCGCGTCGGTTCGTGCGAGACAACTTCGGTGCGGACCGCGATGGCAGTCTGAAGACCATCCCACGGCAGCAACTTCCCTCCGAGAAATATTTCCGCATGATCGCGTGCGATAGCACTATCCATTTTGGAGAACGAGTTCTCGTTACTGAAGAGATAGCTGCGTGTGTATTCAACGCCGGAATGCATCGAAAGTATAGGTGAAAGCGCAGTTGTATATCGAGATCCAATTTGATAGATGCGATTGAGATAATGATCGCTGATCGGAATGCGCGGATCGATGTACGTCTCGAATTGACTTTGATACCCGACGTGAAGATTCCATCTACCCGACAAGCCGAGCAACGTATTAAATTGTAACGCGGAATAAAGATCTTCATCGGCTTGACGAGCATTCGGTGAACTCGCACCGACATAGTCGATTGTCGCAGCACCTGGCACTCCACGCTCGGCTTTAGTGAATTGCGCTACGAGTGAGAGTTGGGATTGGCCACTTAGTGTGTACGCACCGGTCAGATTAAGATCGCGCAAGGTGCCGTCGTTATTGCTCCGATACACAGTCGTACCAGTCGATGATTGATAAAATGGAAATCGCCCGAGAGAATTGTCGGCCGCACCCGCAATACCAATCTTCAAATCGTCTCCAATTGCAAGATTTGCATTCGCGAAATATTCTTGTTCGACGAATCCCTTAAGATCATCATAACTTGTAACGGCTGAACCGATCGAGATGCCGCTACGAGTAGGCATCTTGGTTACGAGATTGAGTGAAGCACCGATCGCATCGCCGCCAAGTTCCATCGCCGATTCAGATGGAAGGAGTTCTATCGTTGCAACGGAGTGTAAACCGATTCGTGCAAAATCGGTGAGACTGTTCTGATCGTTCGTAACACGAATTCCGTCACGATAGACGGTCGTGTATTCCGGTGGCAGTCCTCGAAAGCTTGTGAAGCTTACCGAACCGGGCGTACCATAGCGACGAATTTCGAGCGACGAAGAGAGTGCTTTTGCAGCAAGCGCAAGTGACGTTGTAGCGGTCAGGGCACTAAGATGATCTGCCGTCTCAGTTCGTGCGGTAGTAGTATGAATAGGTTGCGTGAGGCTCCGATCTCCGAGTACCTCAACGGTGCCGATACGATATAGCCGAAGCGAATCCCGCTCGACTGCATGACGGGCAAGCGTATCCTGCGCAAAAGATTCGCGACAAAATAAAAGTGCAATACAAAAAATAAATACGATCCGTATTCGACTCACAAGAAACAGAAATCCTAACACGCACTGGAGGAATGCCTGACGAGGAGTTCTTGTGAGATTGCTGTGAGTAAGAATAGAGTATGGCGGGCCTGCATTTGCATGCGAGTCTGAGCCAGCCAAAAGCAAAGCAACTTCCGTGAAGCGAATATTCGTTAGCGAAAATTCGTGTCAAGAAGCCGTTCACTCTTTTTTCTTGAGCAACGACATAAAACACCTTGACTTCTCCCTCGGAAGTGCTGATGAATAACGATATGTGGCAGGTCTCCTGGCTCCTTCTTATGCTCTCGCGGTATGATTTCCCGGTCAAGCTCCTTCCCAAACCCAAAGGTTCAGTGGATATGATATTCCGAATTCTTGCGAACTCGTGAATGAAGTTACAGTTGCGGGGCAGCTCTCGACTGATCCGAGGATCGCTCACATCAGGTGATCGATCATCAGGTTACGAGATTCCCTTTTCACCATGGTTGTCCATCGGGACAACTTCCGGCACCACATATATTGATGGAAATGAACTCTGGGATGCGAATATAATAGAACAACGGAAGGCTCGCACTGATTTCAAATTTTCAAGCCGGCCACGGCTGTATAGGAGCGAAATAGATCGAACCCGTTTTTCCAAATGTTATTTCGCTCCTACGGAGCTCCGGGATCAAAAACATCTCATTACCCGGCGCTTACGCACCGGGCTACAGTTATGCCGCTCCTAACGGAGCTGAGAATGGAGGGAAGAATTGCCCTTCAACGGGGCGCGAATCTTCAAGCGGTGTAACAGGAAATAAATTTTCG
>JBDTCS010000022.1:0-4667 GCA_039923455.1 Kapaibacterium sp. (SeqCode)
GCCAACATGATTCTTGCCAGTACGGCAACAGCAGATCTTTCGCTCCAAGCCAAAGCTGATATCACCGCCTTACTTCGCACACAACATCGATTGCAGGCGAACGACGACAATGATTTTCAAGTACGTACGCAAGTTGAGCTCGCCAACACCGCGAACCAGAGCGCATCAACAATGACGAATCTGCTGACAAATGCCGCGATCATTGCACTCCTCGTTGGTGGTATTGGCATTATGAATATTATGCTCGTGACCGTGACCGAACGCACACGAGAGATCGGCATTCGCAAGTCGATCGGCGCAAAGCATTCTGATATTCTGGTGCAGTTTCTTACCGAGGCAGTTATGCTCTCGCTAGTCGGAGGCATTATTGGTGTGGGAGTCGGATATGTTGCGAGTGCAATCATCTCCAAACAAAACGGGTGGGTGCTTGTCATCTCCCCTTCCGCGACGCTTATATCGTTCGGTGCTGCGGCGCTGGTTGGGGTGTTCTTTGGATTTTATCCCGCACAAAAAGCTGCGCGACTCAATCCGATAGAAGCGCTACGTTACGAATAATTTACGAAACTCATGTCATTGGATCTTCGACCATTTTCTTCCGCATCCTACGCCTCTATCACATCGGATGATGATCCACGCCTCGGCAGTTTGATCTTGCCGGCGAGCGAAGCGAATCTGCTTCGAGCCGACGTCGTGATGTTTGGCGTTCCGACCGACGAAGGCATCGCGCGCAATGGCGGCCGCGTCGGTGCGAGCAATGCGCCCACGGAAATACGTAAACATCTCGCAAAGCTCACTCCGTATGCGGGGCCGATGTTCAAGATCCACTTGAACGAAATTGCGATTGTCGATCTTGGTGATATTCAGCAAGGGCCGCTTGAAGCGATGCATGAGATCGCGATGGAAACCGCTCGCGAACTTCAAGAAGCCGGAAAGATTGTACTTGCAATTGGCGGTGGACATGATATCACGTATCCACTCGTCAAAGGGTTTAAGTCGGGTGCGCAGACAGAGATTGGTTTGATAAATATCGACGCGCATCTTGACGTGCGTCCTCGCAAAGAGGGCCTGCATCACTCGGGTAGCAGCTTTCGACTTTTGCTCGAAGAAGACATTATCGCAGGCAGACAATTTGCGGAGATAGGTATTCAACCATTCGTGAATGCGCAGGCGTATTTTGATTGGACGTTGCAACAAGGCACTCGCATACTTACCTTCGAAGATGCGACAACTAGCCACTTGCCGAATGCATTCGAGGAGTGCGAGTTTGCGATCACACTCGGTGACGAGAGCACACCGCTCTATCTCTCCTTCGATATGGATGCCGTTCGTGCATCTGATGCTCCTGGTGTCAGCGCACCTGCACCGCTCGGCTTCTTGGCCGAAGAGGCGTTGGAACTCGCAGTTGCTGTCGGACTCAGCAAGCGAGTAAAGATGTTTGATCTGGTCGAGGTGAATCCACTCTTTGATCTGGATGGTCGCACGGCAAGACTTGCTGCTCGAATGATCGCGGGATTTTTGGCCGGTGTGGCGAACAGGAATATTTAAGCGACCTATTTTCGTTTCTCGAACCTTCGAGCATTGCTTGTGAGGAGCTTTCTGGATTCTTCGATGAAGAGTGTACGAGCGAGTTCTACGTGCGGAAGCAAGTCGTCTCTGCGGTGGAGTATTGTCAGATCACGTTTTAGGTGAAGCGCTTCGATCTTTAGTGGTGTGACTCCTTGGCCCTTCTCTCCTACTAACATGTGCGCATAGATAAATCCGGCACATTGTCCTCGGGCGATCATGTTCTTCATCAGCGTGTAATCGTTTGTTTCGAGCACGACACGCGGTCGCTTAGGTAGTTTCTTTAAAAACACCTCAATCGGTTTGCGCAGACGATCGGTCGAAAGTGGCAGACACAAATCAAGTTCTGCGATTGCACTCAGACTTACCATGCGTCGAGCGGCAATCGCATCTCCGGAATCCACAGCCAACCAGACAGCATCTTCGTGTAAGATTTCTGCAGTAATCGCTTTCACATTTGGCGATGCAGCGAATGCTATATCTGCCGATCCCACACGCAGGGCTTCTACTACTTCCTTCTGATCTGCACTTGTTGCTCGCTCGATTGTGATGTTTGGATACACTTTTGCGAGCTTCGCAGCGAGAAATGGAAATACATATTGCATGAATCCTTGCCGTCCAGCGATACGCAACACACCTTCCTTCGCGTTGGCTACGTGACCGCTGTGCTCGATTTCTCCGGCGACTTGTAGCAGTATGCGTGCTCGGTCGAGCAATTCGCGACCGCGTTCCGTCATAGTCAATCGCCTTGTGGATCGCAAAAACAATACGTAGCCAAGCTCTCGCTCAAGCGCAGCGAGTGTAAAGCTGATCGAGGGTTGCGACACAGAGAGTCGGCTTGCTGCGCGGATCATGCTTGCCTCTTCTGCGAGTGCAACAAATACGCGTATTTGGTGGAGTTCCATATATAAGTAATACTTATTAATCGAATTTGTAATATAACTAAATTCTATTTGCCCGTTCATTCGTTCCTATAGCTTCAGATAACACAAATCTTTCGTAACTATGAGCAAGAATTCGAACTCAACGAACGGACAAGCGACGAATGGTGCTGCGCATCAAACTGGTACCGAGCTTATCAAGCGCGCATTTCCGCAGATGCTAAAGGGCGGCGTGATTATGGATGTGGTCAATGCCGAGCAGGCTCGCATCGCCGAAGACGCGGGTGCTGTTGCCGTGATGGCACTTGAGCGCGTGCCTGCCGATATTCGCGCTGATGGTGGTGTTGCTCGTATGTCGGATCCTGAACTGATTCTTGGTATCATCGACGCGGTCAGCATTCCTGTGATGGCGAAAGCACGCATCGGGCATTTCGTCGAAGCGCAAATTCTTCAATCACTTGGCGTCGATTGCGTCGATGAGAGTGAAGTGCTCACGATGGCCGACGAAGAAAATCATATCGATAAATCGAAATTCACAATTCCTTTCGTGTGTGGTGCGCGGAATCTTGGCGAGGCACTACGTCGCATTGCCGAAGGTGCTGCGATGATCCGCACGAAGGGTGAAGCTGGTACCGGCGACGTTGTCGAAGCTGTTCGACATGCTCGCTCGATCTTTGGCGAGATCCGCAGATTGTCATCGATGGCTCCGGAAGAGCTCTTCACGTATGCGAAGACACTCGGTGCGCCACTCAGTCTTGTTCAGGAGATCGCCGCAACGGGTAAACTTCCAGTCGTGAATTTTGCAGCTGGTGGTCTTGCGACTCCTGCTGATGCAGCTTTGCTGATGCAGCTTGGTGTCGATGGTGTGTTCGTTGGCTCTGGAATTTTCAAATCCGGTAATCCGGCAAAACGTGCACTCGCAATCGTTAAAGCCACAACCTACTTCAACGATCCGGCAGTCCTCGCGGAAGTGAGTCGCGGGCTTGGTGAGCCGATGGTCGGACGCACCACAGCGTCGCTCGCGCCTGGAGAACTTCTCGCTTCACGCGGCATCTAACCAATGGCGAAGAAAACACTTTCTTCGGTTTGCATTGGAGTCCTCGCGTTACAAGGTGATTTTCGAGAGCACATTCTTATGCTCTCAACGCTTGGTGTTCCAACCAAGGAAATCCGTCATGCGAGTGAACTCGATGCGATCGACGCACTGATTCTGCCGGGTGGTGAATCGACCGCAGTCGCAATTCTTGAGAGCGCCGAAACGTCGTTCACTTCACTTCCGGCGAAGCGTCCGGGAATATTTGATGCCATTCGAGAAAAGGTGCTCTCAGGCATGCCAACTTGGGGTACGTGCATGGGCTCCATCTTGCTTGCCAAGCAAATAGAGGGCTCCGTGCAAGGACGGATTGGAGTGATGGATATCGTAGTCCGGCGCAACGCATTCGGTCCGCAGCGCGCAAGCAGTGAGATTCCGATTTCGATTCCCGCGATAGACAGCTTGCCATTCCCGGGAGTATTCATTCGTGCGCCTCTGATATGTTCTGTCGGAGCAAATGTCGAAATCCTCTCGCGAACAGATGAAGGAATAATTATGGCGCAAGAGCAGCACATGCTCGCAACAGTCTTTCATCCGGAGGTTGTGAATGATGACAGAGTGCATCGCTACTTTCTCACGGAACTTGTCGGGGTTACATAATCCCTACGCTCGCGCGGCTACGCCACCTCGCTTAGCATATTAAATTCCATCAAATATCTTTACTTTTTCTATCTTTACTTTTTCGGTTGTATGTGTTGCGCACCCCCTCAGAGTCGAGCGGAACCTCATTGCCAAAAAACTCCTTCCATCTCACTGGGTTATCATTCCGAATTTTTATGGTTCTTCCTATTTTGAAACTGGGTCACTATGCGCTTCCCTGTTCCGTTTAAAAGTGGGCTATTCTGTTAGTATCTTGTAACCCGAGAGCTCCGGCGCGTTCTAGTAGTGATGTTCTATCTAGTTATTAAGATTTATGAAAGCACTACTCTTTGTCGTGATCGCGTTAGTCGCTTCTAGCTTCACGCTGTGCAACGCTCAACCACGGAATTGGTCGCATATCGATGGTGCCTGGGGTACGGGTACTCCGAAAGCTTTCGCCGCTGCTCCTAACGGCCATTTGTTTGCGATGGTGATTGATAGTAGAAACCAAGGGAAGCTGTTCCGTTCGGTCGACCACGGAGCAAAGTGGC
>JBDTCS010000023.1:0-4114 GCA_039923455.1 Kapaibacterium sp. (SeqCode)
CCATCGTACGACTGGTAAGTCCGGAACCCAATCCCTGATGGATAGGCACTCGGCCGCGAAGATCCGGTAGCGCGAACGTTGTTACACCATTACCGCCAAACGTAGTACCGAGAAGCGAGTATAGTGCTGTGTTCTGCGAAATAGCCAAAAGCTGTCCGTCACACGTCGCATAGTATTTCGGTGCGAAGTTAAAGCCTACCTGAATAATTTGTCCAACAAAGGGGTCTGACATGATTCTAAATCTCCTAAAAAATAAACTTCAGCAATCAGTGATTAGACTCTAGAGCACAGCGCCCTAAGTCCATCGTGTGATTTATCTTATCCGGCAAGATACGAATTCAACCATCCGCTCTTGAGGCCGCTAACAGTGCTTGCTGCTGCGGTTGCGCGAGTCGAGGCCGCGTATTCGAGTTCGGTGATCTTCGCACCACTCGCATTATCTTCGATCAAGAAGACTTGCGTAAGCAACGAGTGGGAAGTCTTGTCAAAGCGCATTTCACCGCGAGGACCCGTAAGCCCAACTTCGAGCAAACCTTCGGCGATGTTCGTATTGCGCTGTGCTGCGGCAAGCACCATACGAAGCGTGTCGTTGCCGAGCACTGCAAATTCATCCGCCGACTTACCTGCAAATTTCTCATACGACTTTACGAAGCTCGCATTCTCTGCGTTCTTCATATTGACCGACCAGGAGCCCGCATACCTCGAACCCGAAAGTTGTGCTGCGTTGCTGGAGGCACCATGCAATCCTTCATGGAAATTTGTACCAAGCACCGGAGTGTCAAGTCCCGAGCTCTTGAATGCTTGCACAAAACCGTACGCACTCTGATCGGAGTACGATGCGTAAAGCACATCTGCTTGATTCTTTGGAAGATCGCTGATTGCGAGCATCGGATGATCTGCGCCCGTCGGGGATCCCGTTACGCGATGCGAAACGATCGTGCCGCCAGCCGCTTCAAAACCGAGCTGAAACGCCGGATGAAAATCAAAGCCGCTGTTTGCAAACGAAGTCAAGATCGAGGCCTTCTTGCCGATCGTGTTCGCAGCCCACGTACCCATTGCAGCGTGTGCTTGCCAAAGGTTGAGCGTAGAACGGAAATACGTTGGCGAAACAGCAGAGTGCGCAGTGATAACCTCACCGGCATTCATCTCCACAAATGCAACCTTGTGTGTATCGACATACTCACGCACCGATTGTGCCGCACGCGAATTCACATTTGCGATCACTACATCGACGTTATCTTTCTCGACGAGCTTTGCAGTTTTCGCTGCAAGACTGCCTGTGCCTTTGCCGATCTCCTCAACAATAAGCTGCACCGGACGGCCACCAACAGTATTGTTGATCTCCTTCAGATGAAGCAACATACCCGAGAGCGCACTCTCGGTTGTCCAACTTCCGCGTTGCATGATTACGCCAACTTTGATCGGCGCTCCGCCGAACACCGATTTCGCAACCGCACTGCCGATCGAAACTCCCGTGAAAGGAGCAACCACAGCCGCGCCGGATGCCAAGCCGATCGTCTGCAGAAATCCGCGACGACTGAAACCTTTGGAAGTCTTATTTTCACTCATAGTATTTTCGTAATACGAATCATTCAAAAAACTGCAATCTATCGTCCTTTGTGCACGTAGCGATAAGCGTATGTGACTGTGTAGGAAGCGTCACACAAATATGCTACGGTGCCTATGTGTAGTATGGGAAGAAACCAAAATCTGTTGTTGGTGATCGAAGGTTGTGGTGTGTGAAGCTCATGCAGGATGCGCAGGAACGTCGGAATCACACCTAAGCTCGCCCGAAAAAATACAGTGTAAAGTGAGAAATTCGGGTGAATATGGTCCCAAAGCCAAGTAAGCTGTGCCCGGGACACCTCAATCAACGTACTAATATACGAATTCTTTTCGCACTTAGCAAGCAGAAATAATCAATTATTTTCCTGTCGCGACGGAAAATAGTTGGTGCCCAGAACCCAAACCAAAAAACCCCACACCGTCATCCACCGGTAGCCGCACCCTTCAGGGTGCGTGATGAGGTTGGCTAGCATGCGTGATGAGGTTGGCGAACGGTTGGTGCCCAGAACCCAAACCAAAAAAACCCACACCGTCATCCACCGGTAGCCGCACCCTTTAGGGTGCGTGGTGGGGTTGGCTAGCATGTGTGGTGGGTGCGGCGAACGGTTGGTTAAAAGGGGTACCGAGAGGTACGGCGAACGTCATCACGCCGGTATGAGTAATCTCGGGGTTACCTTATAGCTCCCGACGCATATTCGCACTTTCTTGAGCAACCTCTGCCTCCTGAGTAGGCTCTGCTTCCTGCCGGACCACGCACCCTAAAGGGTGCGGCTACCTTATGCTTTTTGTTGGGTGCAGCAGATTTGTTCTTACGGCAATAATTCCTTGTGGCCGCTTGCCTTAGCGCTAAAAGATTTGTATATTCGCGGGCATTGTTTGGAGCTCTTTGGATTGCGTTACTTGTCTGTGGGGGCTTCGACAACCAAATTAACTAAATTTTCTCGCTTGCACTGCCGAGAATCTTTGAAAACGGGCCGTTTTCAGCAGTTTTGGATTCCAGTACAAAATTGTTGGGCAACCGTGAATTCTTGGGTTTACTCCGGCATGGCTTCGATGATTATTCCTTTTTTGGGAATAGTGTAGAGTTTGCGTCTCGACGCTTTGCCATTTTTTTTATCTTCCGGTATTCGTACTTTTATCATACTTATTCAACGATCATGAAATTTCGCGCACTGATCGCCGCAGCATTGTTGCTAACCTTAGCAACAGGTAGCGCCTCGGCTCAAAACCGCAGTTTAGGTGCAAACAAGCTCATCTTGGATGATGGTCTTGGTCGCACGATGATACTTCAAACGCCCTCACCACTTCCTGGTGCAGTCGGCAGCAGCTACACGTTTACTCTACCGGTACCTCCGGCAGGTAACCCTCCGGCTGGTTTCGTTAACCTCGGAACGGTTGCCGGGCAAACGCTTTACTGGAATAGCACCAATGGTGATTGGGAAGCTTCGAGCGTCATCACCAACAACACAAATGGCAACGGCACGAACGTAACCATTACAGCCCCGATCATTGCGAGTGCTTCAACAACGCTTTCCGCACTCAACACAACCGGCGTAGTGCACAACTCAAACACCGGTTTGCTTTCGACGAGCCTCGTTAGCTTGACGGCTGACGTATCTGGTATTCTTCCTATCGCCAATGGCGGTACGGGAAGCAATGCACAGAACTTCGTTGACCTTACGACCGCACAGTCCGTTGGTGGTGCAAAGACATTCACGGCTTCAACTGTCGCAAACACTTTTGCAAGCTCAGGCGCAACGATCACAGGTGGTTCGATCAACGCAACACCTGTCGGGGCTACAACCTCTTCGACTGGTGCATTCACAACGCTTACCGCATCCGGATCAACCAATGTTGGCGCTCTAAATGGTACCACGAATACCTTCGGTGGTAATGATGCTGTTTCAAACGCCGGAACCACGAACACATTCGGTGGTGGGATTATCAGCCCGGGCGCGGCACAGAACAACTTCGGTGCTTCTGCTGCGACGAACAATTTTGGCAACAACAACGCCCTGTTCGGAACGACGACCAATAACATTGGTCTATCGACAGGCGCTGGCAAGTTCGTGGTAAACAATATTGGTTTTGCTACCAATGATGTGGTAACCAATAACATTCGTGGCAATACGAATATCAATACAGTCGGAGCGCCCTTCAATGCGACTGCGATCGGCACCGGCGGGTCGGGAACAGTAACGATTGGCAATACAACCGGCGGAGTTGCTATCACAAGCACCGGCTGGTCGGCGACTGCTGCTGGCGCGCTCAACATCGGGGCAGGTGGCAGCGAGACGTTCGCTAATCTCAACACGCTCGGTGTGGTGCATAATAGCGCTGCGGGTGTGCTCAGCACTTCCACTATCGTTAACGCTGATGTTAATGCAGCTGCTGCGATTGCCTATAGCAAGTTGAATCTCACTGGCGCAATTCAGGGTTCGGACATTGCTGCAGGCACGTTCACAACAACAAACGCAAATATCGCGATCGGTAACAACGATAATACCGCACGCGAACTTCGCCTCCTCGAACCAAGCGGCTCGGGTGC
>JBDTCS010000024.1:0-11896 GCA_039923455.1 Kapaibacterium sp. (SeqCode)
CGATCGGTGCTGTGCTGATTCCGGGTGCGAAGGCTCCGCATCTTGTCACCAAAGATATGTTGAAGGACATGAAGGAAGGATCGGTCGTCGTTGACGTATCGGTCGATCAAGGTGGATGTATTGAGACGTGCAAGCCTACAACACATGAAAGTCCGACTTACGTTGTCGAAGGTGTCGTGCACTATTGCGTTGCAAATATGCCGGGTGCTGTTCCAATGACCTCGACAATCGCGCTTACAAATGCGACGCTTCCATACGCAGTGCAACTTGCGAATGAAGGTTACGAAAAGGCGATTCACAATAGTCGTGAGCTTCGTGCCGGCCTTAACATTATTGATGGTGCGATTACTTATCGTGGTGTAGCGGATGCCTTCGATATGAAGTATGTCGATTCGACAGAGTTTATTAAGTAAACAAAAGTTCATTACATAAACTGTTGACAGTGTTGATTTGCATGCGGTCTTGAAGAGAAGAGAATGCCAAAAGTAACGATCGACGGAAAAGAGTACGAAGCGGCCGCCGGACAGACGATCATTCAGGTCGCACTGGCGCATGGAGTGGAGATCCCGCATTTTTGCTGGCACCCTGCGCTAAGTGTTGCGGGTAATTGCCGGATGTGCTTGGTCGAGATTGAGAAAATGCCGAAGCTCGCGATCGCATGTGCTACTCCGATCGCGGATGGAATGGTCGTCAAGACGACATCACCGAATGCTACGAAAGGCAGAGAAGATGTGATGGAGTTTCTGCTCATCAATCATCCGCTCGATTGTCCGATCTGCGATGAGGCGGGGCAGTGCAAGCTTCAGGATTATGAATTCGAACATTCCAGAGGTGAATCGAGATTTGTCGAAGAAAAAGTGCACAAAGATAAACGGGTGCCGTTTGGTCCGAATGTCTTGTTCGATGCCGAGCGTTGCATTTCGTGTTCGCGATGCATTCGATTCTCGACTGAGATTGCGCATCAGCCTGTGCTAACGTTTGTCGATCGAGGTGATCATGTTACGATCGAAGCAACGCCGTACGAAGGGTTGAATAATATCAATTCAATGAACGTGATCGACATTTGTCCTGTAGGTGCGCTCACAAGTAGGGATTTTCGGTTTAAGTCGCGCGTGTGGGATATGTCGTTTACCGATTCTGTTTGCCCTGGCTGCTCGCGTGGTTGCGATATACGTGTAGGGGTTCGCAATAACGAAATTCTCCGACTCGAACCACGACCAAATCCGAATGTCAACGATTTTTGGATGTGCGATCATGGTCGGTTGAACGCGTATCCCGAAGTGAATGCAGCGAATCGGATAAGTGGTCCGAAGTTGCGCACCGCCGGAGCACTCGCAACAACTACCTGGGAGATTGCGGAAAAAACTATCGCAGACAAACTGCGCAGCTTCAAGCCAGAGGAAGTGCTCTTCATTGCTTCCGGTGTAGTACCTCTCGAGGATAATTATTTGTTTGCGAAGCTCGCAAAGTCAAAGTTTGGCGCCAAAACAGTTCAATATGTATCCCAATTCGAAGGTGTCGATGATAGATTGTTGCTTCGTGCTGATCGTTCAGCAAATTCTGCCGGTCTAGCATTATTAGGAATCGAGCCTATAACACTAGCGGCACTTGCGAATCAGATCGCAAGCAAGAATATCAAAGCTGTCTATGCGCTTGAGGGAGTGGACATTCTTGCTGATGATGCCGTAAGGCAAGCCTTTGGTAAGGTTGCGTTCTTTGCGTGTCATGCAACGAATGAAAACCAAAGCACGCTTCGAGCCGATGTAGTTTTAGCCGCGGCTACATGGGCTGAACGTGAGGGAGTACTTGTGAACTTCACAGGTTGGGTACAAAAATTGCGACCGGCGGTTGCGACATCGTACATGGTTCGTGGACGTGATCATTTACAGCTATCGAGACTTGATCGCTTTGGTGCACTCAATGATACCTGGGCACGATCGAATAAGAGGGATGCGATCGAATCGTGGCGTAGCATTCGTGGAGTCGCGGCCGTCCTTGGATTGCAGGTTGACTATTTGCACACGGAAGATTTGTTCGAAGAGATCGCGTCGAGCGTACCGCAATTCAAGGGAATGGATTACGATACTCTTGGGGATCAAGGTCTGCCGACCGTCGGGCGCAACGGTGAGGAGCACGGGTCCATAAAGCCTGCACTTTATCATGAAGTGGCTCAAGAAGCGCAAGATCGATCAGAGCGCTTTGCTATCGCGATACCTGAAATTGCTTGACGGATAAACAGCATAACAGAAGTTTCCAAACACACTACCCGTAATTACCGAAAGACGAAATGATCCTGGAAGCATTGATCAAGATAGTCGTTGTGCTCGGAGTGGTACTGACAACGGTATCCTACTTGGTGCTGCTGGAGCGCTGGGTTAGTGCGTGGGTGCAAGATCGTATCGGTCCGAATCGCGTGGGGCCATTCGGACTCTTGCAGCCGCTTGCTGATATTCTAAAGTTGCTTCTCAAAGAAGATATCGAGCCGCTCTCTGCGCAAAAATGGTTTCACTGGGTTGCCCCGATCATTTCGATCACCGTTGCATTTAGCGTGCTTGCGGTAATTCCATTTGGTCACACACTCACGATCGGCGATAATATTATCCCGCTCGTGATCGCGGGCAACATCAACGTTGGTGTGCTTTATATTATTGCGATGACCTCGCTCGGTGTCTACGGTATCACACTTGCGGGATGGTCGAGTGGATCGAAGTATTCGCTGCTTGGTGGATTGCGTTCGAGTGCGCAGATGATAAGCTATGAACTTACGCTTGGGCTTGGACTGCTTTCTGTCATCATGCTCAGTGGGACGCTTGACTTGAACGGAATTATACATTCACAAGCCAGTGGTGGATGGAATATTTTCCGTGCCCCGATTGGGTTTTTGCTTTTTATTGTTTCGTCGTTCGCGGAGACAAATCGCTTACCGTTCGATCTCCCGGAAGCCGAGCCTGAACTTGTCGGGGGCTATCATACCGAGTACAGCTCGATGAAGTTTGCGCTCTTCTTTTTATCGGAGTATGCAAACATGATCACCGCGAGTGCGGTGATGACGGTACTCTTTTTGGGTGGCTGGCATGTGCCGTTCATCGAACAGGCTGGACTGAGTTCCCTCCTGGTGACGATCATTGGAGTAGCGGCATTCGCATTGAAGACCGTTGCATTTTTGTTCTTCTTTATTTGGGTGCGCTGGTCGATCCCGCGTTTCCGATACGATCAGTTGATGAATCTCGGTTGGAAGGTTTTACTTCCGCTCGGCATACTCAACATTGTGCTGACAGCACTCGAGAAAGTATACATTGTGCATTGAGTTACCACTTCGTTATGCGGCATTTGATTATAGCGACATCAGAACTTTAGCAATCGAGAATACATGGAGCAGCAGTCGAGATACAACACGCACAAATCCACGCGGAAGCTTACCTTTTGGGAGAAGCTTTATCTGCCGGAGATTGTTCGCGGCTTGTACACCACATTCAAACATATCTTTCGACCGAAGTTCACACGCCAATATCCGGAAGAGCGTTGGGATGCGCCCGATGCATTTCGTGGAAGGCCGGTACTCGTGATGGAAGATAACGGAGTCGAACGTTGCGTTGCGTGCGGACTTTGCGCGCGGGTCTGTCCACCACTGGCGATCGAAGTGCAGGCGAGTGAGACCGATTTGCTCAAGGAGCGCTACCCGGTAAAGTTTGAGATTAATATGTTGCGTTGCATCTTTTGCGGATTTTGCGAGGAGGTTTGTCCGGAGGAAGCGATCATCATGAGCAAGGATTACGAGCTCGTGTTTCGCAATCCTCAAGATGCCCTTTACGGCAAAGATAAATTGCTCACGCCGAAAGCCCAGCTTAAAGGCAGGCTGGAGTTTCTTCGCAAGATGCGTAACTAAAGTGTCTCTTGTTGAACTGAAAAGCCCGCTACTGTTGCGGGCTTTTCGTCTATTGGAATCGACTAGTGGGAATTGACTGATCGGAATGTTTCGAGTACTGATTTCTTGTGGAATGCTTGCCCTACTTATGCTCGCGCCGATCTTCGGGGTGCGGGTAGCGTTCGCTTCCGGTGAGATATTCACAGTGCGCGGACCGGAAGAGGTTTCGGAAGGCGATGATGTCGGTATCGTTGTGACGGCAAGTGCTCGTGAAAAAATGTATGACCGTAGCGTGGTGATCGAGTTTCCGGAAACGTGGAAGATCAAACGCATGTATGCCGTCGAAGCGGGAAGTGAGACTATGTCGGGGTTGGTGGTCACCTCGATGATAACAGGCATGTTCACGCATGAGGCCGGACGTAAGGTTGTTGCACTCTCCGACACCATTCCTGAACCAAATGAATACGCACAGGGGATCGCCTACTTCATCGTGTTTGGAACATCGGTACCGGCATTGCCAACGACAATGGTACGAGCTGCGCTTGTCGAACGTATCAATCCCTCGACACCTCCCGAACGAGATAAGAAGACTAAAAAGCTTAAGCCGTGGAACACCAATTGGAAAATGTCTTTTCCGTTTCATGATGAGTTTAGTTTTGCCGGTATCACAGGTAAGCGTATTGTGCTGACGATACATGGTATCAAAGGTTGGAAGAACGCTCGCGCGCTCACACTGGAAGGGAGTAAATATGCCGATGCTGTCCTTGCGACTCGCAAAGAAAATATTGTTGAGTTTTTTTCGAATGCATTTTCGATTGAGTGTTGGTTTAAAGCGCTCGGTGGTAGGCAACCAATACTTTCGCTTGCTGACGGCGTGCGAACACAAGCGGAGTTGGGCTTGAATGCGATGGGCGAGTTGCGATTTATATTACCCAACTCGAATGAACCGGATAAACCTATCTTTGCGACGCGAGCGATCTATGACGATGGGGCCTGGCATCACATTGCTATTTCGCTTGATAGCAATGCCTCGTTTCGTGTATTTCTGGATGGACAGATCTTTGCGACCACCGAATGTCCGCGTGAGCCGTTGAAAGCAATCGAGCACATCACGCTTGGTGCAAATGATAGATTGATATCACTGGCAATCGACGAATTGCGCTTCAAGACGATAGCCTATAAGCAAGTGAGTGATTTCTCCGGCTCGATCGCTTCGGTTGAACGTGATACAGCCCCAAATCTTTTCGCGCTCTTTCATTTTAACGACCACGCGCAAGTCGCTCACTCCAGCGTTCCGGCATTCGTTGCTTCTATGGACAAACCGGATACGAAGACAACCTTGCCAATCCTGTTTCTGCTCGATTCGAATGCGCACATTGAGGAAACATCTTCGCCGGTATTGAACGATCGGGTGATTCTGAACGCAACACTGACTTCGCCCACGAAAGTGTTGCTATCGTGGCGAACGACGAGTGAGCTCGGAGTCAAGAATTACGTTTTGCAGCGCCGAGTGGGAAGCTTTGGTAATTTTGAAAATGCACTTACTGCGGAATCCAAGCATGGTTCGAAGGGATTGAAGAAAGGTCAAACAATTGTTTTTCGCAATTTGTATCTTGCCTCCGAAGATCTACCACAATCGCGCGGTGATGTTGAACTCTATTACCGCGTTGCTGTAATCGGATACGAGGGTTTACCGGAATATTCGGAGCCGATCAAACTTGAGTATGGTGGCGACCGTGACATCTTCATCGAGCAGAACGAACCGAACCCGTTCAACCCGACAACCTCGATCAGTTTTCGAAATGCGAAAGCGCAATCGGTGAAGCTTGCGGTATATGATATTATTGGTCGGGAAGTACTCGTGCTTGTGAATGGAAATGTTAGCGCCGGAAAGCACACCTATATGCTTGACGCAACGAACTGGCCGGGTGGAATATATTTTTATCGTGTCAAAACGGTCAACACGACCGTGACACGTAAAATGGTGCTCGCAAAATGAGTTCGACAACGATGGAGTCGTCAGTGCTAAAGAAATCGTCGGGGTTGAAGGTGGTGTTCTTTGGTACACCAGAATTTGCTGCGCATATTCTTGAGTAT
The DNA here is from genome assembly GCA_039923455.1 of Kapaibacterium sp. (SeqCode). Lineage (GTDB taxonomy): Bacteria > Bacteroidota > Ignavibacteria > Palsa-1295 > Palsa-1295 > JBDTCS01. The sequence goes on from JBDTCS010000024.1 coordinate 5,963, forward strand.
CTTATCGCCAATGGCGAAAATATTGTCGCCGCTGTGACGATCCCTGATAAACCACAAGGGAGAGGGCTCAAACTCCGTCCATCGGCTGTGAAGCTGGTTGCACTTAGTCACAATATTCCGGTGCTGGAGCCGACTAAACTTCGCGATTCGGATTTTATCGAAGCGCTTGCAAAGCTCGATGCCGATTGCTTCTGTGTCGTTGCGTATCGCATTTTGCCTCGCGATGTCTACACGCTTCCGAAGATAGGTGCGTTTAACATTCACGCGTCGATCCTTCCAAAATATCGTGGGGCTGCTCCGATCAATTGGGCGATCATTCGAGGCGAAACGGAATCTGGCATCACGACATTCCTCCTCGAAGATAAAGTGGATACTGGGAATGTGCTTTTGAAGGAGTCCGTGCCGATACGTCCGAATGAAACGGCAGGTGAATTGCACGACGCGTTGATGCATCTCGGTGCGAAACTCGGGCACGAAACGCTCCTTGGGCTCAGCCTCGGCAACCTTGCTCCAAAGAAGCAACTGGACACTGCCGCCACGACTGCGCCCAAGATATTTCCTGCCGATTGCATTATCGACTTTTCAAAACCAGCAATCGAGGTACACAATTTTATTCGTGGCCTTTCTCCACATCCCGGAGCGATTACAACACTGCACAATGGGGCGAAAGTTAAATTGCTCCGGTCTTTAGTTACCCTGGACATTGATAGAACGCTTGCAGTAGGAGAGTACTACGTGACACCTGAAGGTAAGCGGCTGCTAGTAGGAACCGGCAATGGAATCGTCGAGATACTTGCGTTACAGCGGGAAGGAAAAAGCGCGATGAAGGTTGCGGAGTTCTTACGGGGCGGAAGAGCGTTATTTGATTAGAAGTAATTCAACCGAAACAATGCTGCCGCCATTACGAGACTATCCATTTGCCTTAAGACCGATGATCGCTGCACACCGTGGTGCAACGGCAGGCGGCTTGATGGAGAATGGACTCGAAGCGATTGAGGCAGCGCTCCTCTCCGGAGCCGAGATGATCGAGATCGACGTGCAGTGGACGCTCGATGAAATATTCGTTTGCTATCATGACGAGTCGGTCGAGAATGTTGCGGGAAAGAAGCGACTGATTCACGCAACAAACGCCGTAGAGCTTCTTGCGATCGAGCACGATGGACACGCCGCAGTGACACGTCTTGCCGATATTGTTGCGCTCGCAAAGGGGAGAGCATATCTCAATCTCGAGATCAAAGAATATTCTGCTCGTAATCCGCAGAGTTTTATGCAAGCTCTTGCCGCGCTCATACGAAGCCAGCAGATGGAGGATCAGGTGCTCTTTTCGTCGTTCCGGATCGAGTATGTTCGCGAGGTGCCTTGGAATATTCCGTCGGTGATTATTCATCCTACAGACGCAATGTTTGCATATTTCGCGCAACGAAGTGCAACTCCGATTACGGTGGATAAAGGTCTCGAAATGATGCTTCCCTCTGAGGTGATGCGTATATCACAAGCGACGTGCTACGCGTGCCAACTCTCGGAGCTCACACCTGCCGCGATGGAAGATATTCGCCGACATAATCTTTTTCTCACGATCTATACCATCACCTCGCCAGAGGAATTTCGACAAGCTGCCGCTGCTGGTGCGAAAGCAGTTGTCTGCGATGACGCAGCCGAGATTGCAATTGTTCGCAATCACATGTTTCCTCCAAAGCGATAATTCTGTCCGTATGTCCAAAGAAAAAATGGGAACACCGAATCGACTCGTACATGAGAAGTCGCCTTACCTACAACAGCACGCTTATAATCCTGTGGACTGGTTTCCGTGGGGTGAAGAAGCATTTGCAAAAGCGCGTGATGAGGAGAAGCCAATCTTTCTTTCAATCGGATATTCGACGTGTCATTGGTGCCATGTGATGGAGCATGAAAGTTTTGAGGACGAAGCGATTGCAAAGATCTTGCGCGAACATTTCGTTGCGATCAAAGTCGATAGGGAAGAGCGGCCGGACATAGATCATATCTACATGACCGCCGTGCAAGCCATGACAGGTTCGGGCGGGTGGCCGATGACTGTCTTTCTCGCGCCGGACCTGAAGCCGTTTTTCGGTGGTACGTACTTTCCTCCGAAAGCTGCGTATGGTCGTCCAAGTTTTTCACAACTCTTATTGCGAGTCGCTGAGCTCTGGAGAACAGAGCGTGCTGCCTTGCTGGAATCGGGTGAGATGCTTTCGAAAGCGATTGCCGATACCGAAGCAAGTGGAGCTGATTCCGAGATTGCAAATCCGCGTGAGGTCATTGGCGATGCTCTGCAATATCTTCGCAGGAATTTTGATAAAGCCGAAGGCGGATTTGGAGGTGCACCGAAATTTCCTCGTCCGGTAAATCTCGATCTCTTGTTTCATGATTTCGGCGTAACCGGAAATGTGGAGTCTCGCGATATGGCACTCTTCACACTTCGTAAGATGGCCGATGGAGGAATGCACGATCATCTCGGCGGCGGATTTCATAGGTACTCGGTTGACAAGTTGTGGCGTGTATCGCATTTCGAGAAAATGCTTTATGATCAAGCTCAACTTGTGCACTCCTATCTCGATGCATTTCAGATAACGCAGGATGTGTTCTTTGCTGATGTCGCTCACGATGTTTGTAATTATGTGCTTCGTGATATGACACACGCTGAAGGTGGTTTCTTCAGCGCTGAAGATGCTGATTCCGAAGGTGTAGAAGGGACATTCTATGTTTGGGAAGAGGATGAGCTTCGTAATGCGCTTGGAACTGAGAATGCTAAGATCATAGCATACTTGTACGGCATCACCACTTCGGGGAATTTCGAACACGGGAAGAACGTACTTTATGTGAATCATTCGATCGAAGACGCTGCGACGGAATTCGGATTGAGTGAGGATAAAATGCGCGAGATCGTGAATGCGAGTAAGGCGGCTTTGTTTGCTATTAGGGAAAGGCGCCCAAGACCACATCTTGATGATAAGATTCAAACATCATGGAATGGCATGATGATTGGTGCGCTCGCAAGAACTGGAGTGGTACTTGATCATCCTCAATATACTACGGCAGCAGTTCATGCTGCCTCGTTTTTGAAGCGCAACTTGGTAAATGGCGTCGGTGAGTTGTTGCATCGTTGGCGAGATGGAGAATCACGCTACACCGCATACCTTGACGATTATGCTTTCTTGATTGCGGGACTGATCGAATTGTACCAATCGACTTTTGATGTGCAGTGGCTTGATTGGGCCGTGAAACTACAGGTGAGTCAGAACCAGGCGTTGTGGGATGATACGCTTGGAGGATATTTCATGAGCGAAGTGTCAAGCGATCAACTGCTTCGCATGAAAAACGGCTACGACGGAGCTGAGCCAAGCGGTAACTCTATATCGGTGCTGAATCTTTTGAAACTCACGGAGTTGACCGAGGCGGCAGAGCATTCAGCTCAGGCGGATCGTACCATTCAATATTTTCTTCCTCGCATAGCCAAGCACCCTTACGCAATGCCGGAATTGTTGGTGGGTATTTCTCGAAGGAACTCGTCATCGACGCAGATCATCCTAACAGGCCCGCTCACCAATGAGACGCTTGTTGCGATGCAACGAGTGATCGCGAGTCACTATGCGCCGAGCCAGTTGGTCATGGCTGGTGAACTTGATGTTGTTCGGGAGCGAGCACCGGAAGGCGACAAGGTTGCGGCCTTCGTGTGTCACGATTTTATATGTGAGCTCCCTGTGACAAGCGCCGAGGCACTCGATACGTTACTCACGAAAGTGAATTAACCGATGCCCATGCGAGAGAAGCGTTTAACCAGAACGTTCTACCGACAATCCTCACTTACACTTGCCAAGGGTTTGCTCGGAAAATATTTGCACAGAGTTTATGCAGGTACGATGCTTGTTGGTAAGATCGTGGAGACAGAAGCGTATGGTATGCGTGATCCCGCATCGCATTCCTTCAAAGGTCGGACACCGCGTACGGAAGTTATGTTTGGTGACGGCGGATTTTCGTATGTGTATTTCACATACGGGATGCACCATTGTTTCAACGTCACTGGTAGTGTCGAAGGAAACGCTGAAGCAGTGCTAATTCGCGCTGTAGAGCCGATCGCAGGTAGAGGAGTGATGCAAACTTTACGCGGTGCGCTGAAACGTGAACAAGATCTTACGAACGGTCCGGGAAAGCTCTGTCAAGCATTTGGCATTACGCGCCAAGAGAATAGAATAGATCTCGTTGATTCTGAAGAGCTCTACTTGACGACAGGGGAGCAAGTGCCTGATTCGGAGATAGCCAACTCCACACGAATCGGAATTAGTGTAGCGATGGAGGAGCCTTGGCGGTTCTTCATAAAAAATAATCCCTACGTATCCAAAGGCAAACCATCCGGAACGAAGTTATAGGAAACCGCGGGACAAAAAAAGACCTATCGAACGATAGGTCTTTTTCAAAACTAATGTCTCGCGATGATCAATTTATCGACCACGTCTGACCCGAAGTGAGCAGCTTCTTCAGATCACCGACACCGGACTTCGCTTGTGCATTCGTGATCTGCTCAGTTAGCTCAGATTCGTAGGTCGAGCGATTGACGGCGAGGAAGACACCGATCGCGGTCGGCATACCTTCCATCTCAGACATACGGGCCAGAATATTTGCGAGCGATTGATTCGTCTCGTCATGCTTCAGAATCGCTTCCGGTGCAACGTCCGCAACATTTACTGATTTCGGTGTAAAGCCATCGAGCACAATCGCTTTGTCTTTGTTCTTACCATAGATGAGCGGCTCACCATGATGCAGCACGACGATGTTATCATCTTTGACATCCTTCTCTGTCAGATCAAGAAAAGCACCGTCGTTAAAGATATTGCAGTTCTGATAGATCTCAAGAAACGATGTGCCTTTGTGATCGGCGGAACGCTTAACCATCTCGCGCATGTGCGAGGGCTCACGATCAATCGAGCGCGCAACGAATGTAGCCTCGCAACCGAGTGCAAAAAGCACCGGGTTGACAGGATAGTCGATAGAACCAACCGGTGTTGACTTCGTCTTCTTGCCTTGCTCAGAAGTTGGGGAGTACTGACCCTTCGTCAATCCATAGATGCGATTGTTAAAGAGCAATACATTGATGTCGAAATTTCTGCGGAGCAAGTGCATCGTGTGGTTTCCGCCGATCGAAAGTGCGTCGCCATCACCAGTCGCAAGCCAAACGGAAAGATCTGGATTTGCCGCCTTCACACCGGAAGCGATCGCAGGTCCACGACCGTGGATGCCGTGAAAGCCGTAGGTGTTCATGTAGTACGGAAAACGCGAAGAACAGCCGATGCCCGCCACGAACACGTATTTATGTCGCGGAATATTGAGATCGGGAAGTGAGCGCTGTACCTGTGCTAGGATCGAATAGTCACCGCAACCTGGGCACCAGCGGATGTCCTGATCGGATGCAAATTCTTTCGCGGTCTGTGCGATCGGAAGATCGATGTTGCCCGTCATTGGGGCCTTTGCAACCGGAGCCGCAGGTGCAACTGTCGGAGTGCCAGGAAACGCTTTAAGAAATGGTGGCGGAGTCGGAGTCTTCCCGTTTTCAGACATAATATGTGTTCAAATTTCGAGTTATTACGGCCAGCGTTATCAGGTATTCGATTCAAACCCTGATTCAAATTCTAACCGGATTCATGCCACTATAACAGCGAATCAATCAGCAAGATTTCGTACCGGTTGACGAAATTTGCCGTTTCTCAAAGCAAGAGTACGCGAAGGCTAAATGCAATATCGATCGTGCCGCTGCTGGAGCTAAAGAGCTTGTCGATGGCGGCTGTGGCAACGTCGAGCGAAACACGCTTGAGGATAGTTGTGCCGAGTGCAAGCGTGAGGTCGCTCGATTGAGAAGTTTGCGATAAACCAACTCCAGCATGAAATCCGAAAAGCGAAGAGGGATGATCGACTATAAGTCCA
>JBDTCS010000025.1:0-10975 GCA_039923455.1 Kapaibacterium sp. (SeqCode)
CTTTCTTATGCACTCGACACTCGAAGCAGTAGAAGAAACCGGAGATGGCTTGCTCACTTATTTTATTCCGATTCCGGAATTCGATGATCAATTCCGCGCAGAGTTAACCGAGCTGATCAGCACACAACCCAAAAACGCTATCACGCTCACAGCCGCAAAGCCACTCGAGATTCGCGACTGGAACGCAGAGTGGGAGCAGAGCATCGAGCCGATTCTTATCTCGAAAGCGCTTGTGATTGCGCCGTCGTGGAAGATCAATGATGCGAAAATGCTCGGAGCTGATCACATAATGATCATCGATCCGAAGATGAGCTTCGGCACGGGTCATCACGAGACTACGCGTCTATGCATTCGCGCGATGGGACAGATTCCACTCGCGGAAAAGCGTGTGCTTGATATCGGCACTGGTTCGGGAGTGCTTGCACTCTTTGCGCTTATGCGCGGCGCTACGAGTACGGTTGGCATTGACACGGATAGTTGGTCAACGCTAAATGCAGAAGAGAATCGCGGATTGAATGGCTTCACTGCAAGCGATCTTGATATTCGACAGGGTGAATTAGCGGGCACCGTCGCGACGGACGAACGCTTCGATGTTATACTCGGAAATATTCATCGCAACATTCTTGTCTCAATCGCTGAATTGATTGCGGCACATGCGAAGCCGAATACGTATCTCATTCTTTCGGGTCTGCTTATTTATGATGCCGATGAAGTGATCAAAGTCTATCAAGCCGCGGGCTTTCGACTCGATGAGCAATTGCAAGAGAACGAGTGGATCGCATTGCTTCTGACTTACAGTCCAAATTAATGAAGCTTGCATCCGTCGACATTGGGACGAACACTGCACAGATGCTCGTCGTAGAAAGTCGAACGCAGGGCTGCTTTGAGGTGCTCGCGGATATACACGCTATCGTTCGCCTTGGTGAAGGCGTTGATGCAACACACGCAATTTCTGAAGCGGCGTTCGAACGATTGCGTCAGGTTGTTATGATGCATCAGAACAGACTTGAGACGCTCGGAATAAATCATGCAGCGTTTGTCGCGACGAGTGCGATGCGCGATGCATCGAATCGGGATAGCATCATTGCTCGCATTGAGCAGGAGTTTGGTGTACGAATTGAGTTGCTCTCCAGTCAAGACGAATCGCGTTTTAGCTATCGCGGTGCCGCGAGTGGGCTTCAGAATCTTGCGCAAGGTGAAGCGCTCGCAACGCTTGATATTGGCGGTGGAAGCACGGAGTTATCCTTTGGCGAGGGTAGTCATTTCTTGCGCGGGACCAGCATGGATATTGGCGCACTCCGACTCACCGAAAGATTTTTAACCGCGAAGCCTTACAACCGCGAGCAGATCGTCAAAGCTCGCGAATATATTCGATCGGTACTGAAGCAATCGCCGAGCGGCACTCCAAAGCTATCTCGCATCGTTGCCGTATCCGGCACACCTACATCGCTTGCAGCGATGGCGCTCAAGCTCGCAACGTTTGATCAAGCGGCCGTCCATGGATACATTCTCTCCAGACCAATCATTCGTTCGCTAATCGAAATCATTACCACATCAACCGCGGACGAACTCATCGCAACATATCCGGCGATTCATCCCGGTCGTGCAGATATTTGTCTCGCCGGAAGTCTTATCTTAGATGAAACGCTCGACATGCTTGGCCTTGACACCGTAACGGTCAGCACATACGGATTGCATTACGGCATTGCCATTCGCGAACTGGAGCGAGCATACAATCTCGGCGAGCAAGTCTGGGTCGTCAAACAAGCAGGACTCGTTTTAGCACAGCAATAAATTGTGGGCAGAGTACCCAAACGATCTAAACCTATTGCTTAACCAAACGTCGCGTAATGGTATACCCTTCAGCCGACAGCCTTAGGTAATAGGTACCTTGCGCAAGGGAGTGCAGATTTATATCGCCGCTGGTGAATTCGCCAGATTTCAGGTTTGTGCCGAGAAGATCGAATACTTCAAATCGCAAAGGAAGATGTCCCGTTACCGAAACATGAAATTCTCCTTTGCTTGGATTTGGTATGATCGAATTGATCGTGAATGGAATGCCATGCGATAGATAGGATGTCAAAGTCGGATCGCCGCAAGCGGGGTTCAACTTGAACTCCACCGATCCAACAACCGCTGCGGTTGCGATGCACGGCCGATCGCTCTGCAACCCCAGACTTTCAATCGATGCCGACGTGCGTGTAGTATCGCTAACGAATGCGTAGCAGTTCACGTAACCGATCAGAGTCGGACCGTTGAACGTGAAACCAGATGGCAGCGAAATCTCTGCAAAGATCTTTCCCTTGGTAGGTGTAAACGTTTTCAATTGTGCGCCGGGCACCAGTAGTGTAACGCCTGTCGGCGAGAGCAAATCTGTGTTCCACTGCATAGAGATCGAAATAGATCGAAGGCCAAGTATATCTGAAGTTGACTGACTGAGATTTCCGGTCAGGTTGATCGGCACTTGAGTAACCCCACCAGCCGTCACATTTACAATTGGTCCCAACTCCGCACCGAGTGTCACGATAGGCAGACTTGTACCGGTTGCATAGCCACCAAGATCGATCGTCCGCGCGAGCCCGCCATCTAATTCAATTACGAGCTTAGCATGGTAGGCTCGATTCGAATCACCAAAGAACATCAAGTGAAGCGAGTCCAAACCCGAGAGAGACGCCGGTGGAACGCCGTCGATAAGGAATTGAGCAGAATCAATACCGGCGATATGTAGACTTTTGATCGACCATGGTCCGCACGTGCTCGTCACGAGCTTTGCGACGGCTGACTGAGCAGTGCCACAGGTACTCATCGTATCAAACTGTACCACAGAGTCGGACTTGCTAAGAAACTTTCCTTTTACACAATGACCGGATAGCGGAAGCGATACAATTCTGCCACCAATCGTAGCGGAGTAAACTGCGGAATAATCCCGAGCGGCATCCGGATGGAATGCAACAACCACCGAGTCAAGCCCTGTTGCACGAGAGGGCAATGGTGATACGATCGAGAAATAGTTCTTATCCGCACCACTGATCGTCTGCGCGAGCATTGTCAAATTGTCACACGCAGCGGTGGTGAAGTAGGCGGCACGACTGGTAGCACTGTCACACACTAGCACTGAATCTGAATCAAAAAGTCGTGCAGGTTCAAATGCGTAGGCAGTTGGCACCTCGGATGCAGTCACCCAACTACCACCACTATTAGTGGTCCGCCAGATATCCCCTTCCGTGTCAATTGCGAGAATCAGGTTATCGTTGATTACGCACAGGTTAAATTGATCGGTATAACCGTTCGGGCCACCAATCGACTTCCACGTTGCGCCGTAATCTAAGGATCGCATGACGCCATCTCGCGTAGTCCCAAAATAAATACCTCGCCTTCCTCGCTCGATGGAACCGGAAACATAAGCAGCGTGATCCCCCACGAAAATCGTATCCCAAGACTTGCCGCGGTCCTCAGTCATTATCACGAAACTATGATCGACACCTTCAACTTTAACGCGATTTTCATTTGCCAAAACAATTCTATCTGAGTTGCACGAATCCAAGGCAAGGGACCATGTATCTGCATTTATCGGGCAGGGGTAACTCTGCCACGAATTTCCAATATCAGTCGAGGAGCATAGTAGCAATAGCTTACTACTTGAGGGCACAACCCAAGATAGGGAAGCAATTAGGCCTGGCTTACCACTCAGTGTGGCTGGGTAATTAAGCGATAAATTCGTCCAACTCAGTCCATCATCGCGGGTTATCAGCCCGGCGCCGCCCCATTCATTCATTATAATCGTATTCGGTGCGGGATAACAAATACTCAACGGGTAAAAAGAGGAACTCGTCTCATCAAATATGACATGCCAGGTTAAACCTCCATCGTTTGTCTTGTATATTAGAGTACCACCCTGCGTAAGAACCACCCCGTTAAAAGCATCAAAGAAAGCAATTTGCTGGATCGGAGGTGCGTAATTAGGGGAATAGAGTGATGGATAAGCGGTAGCTCTCCACGATTGTCCGAAATCATAGCTAACAGAGAGAATCGAGTCGCCCGCCCAGACGACACCGTCTTTATGTGCGAGGGCACCATTTTGAGAGGTAAAAATTCTTGGCGTTCGTCGGTTATGAGGTATTCGAGTCCATTGACCAAAGCTTGTTCTACAGGGAGCAAATAGTGAGCAGAGTAAAAGGCAAAGAAGCGCCCGCTTGAGGCGCTTCTTCTCAACAATAATAAGGCCCACATTCATTGAAGTGTCTACTTCAACCAAACCAGTCTCACAGTTCTCACAACATCCCCGTTTGAGGCGCGAATGAAATACGTTCCAGGCGCAATATTGGAGCCATCGAATGCGAGGGTTCTTGTCAAGAACTAAGAAACTCGCTATCATTCCTGCTAATCCCAAGTACACAACCGTTTTGCCAATTTTGTAGGTTGTGTCTTCCGTGAGTCGTTCTATCATATGTGTTAAGATGACTTTTTTACGAGACTAGCCAAAGACATATGGCATACCCCCCAAGAGCACACAACATTTGGATAAACTGTCTACTTTGCGCCTCAGCAGACTTATCTTGCAAAGCTGAAAGCGAGGAAAGCATCCCTAGAACTGCGACAACGTGGTACGCCCATGCACTCGGTCGTGTGTTTGAGACTGATCGAGCGATGTTGTAAAATGCAATACCAAGAAGTAACGACAAACCGTAAGCCACCAGATCTAAATAAAAATTAGCAAGTCGTCCTGGACCTGTTCTGCCTTTCCGCGCCCCGATTCGGATTGAGATGACCACGGGAGAGCCCAGCACCACAAATGCGAGTGGCATAATAAACTGGCTTGCCAAAAAGCCAGCGAAACCAATTCCGATAATATACAAGACGAACATAACGGTTTGTGCTTTATTTCTGTATGACTTGAACTACTGGACCTTCTCAAACTGATAGATCAGTTGACCGCAGCTTATGAAATACTTGCCCGCTGCCAACCGACGAATATCGAACCGGAACAAACCCTCTCGCACTTGTTCATAAGTGACTTCACCGACCCTTCGTCCGAGGAGGGTATAGACACAAGGCGGTGAACCGCTCAAGCAGTCGAAAGGCAAGAACAAGAAATCACGACAAGGATCGGGATAGGGCGCTGGGGAGGGGAGCTTCCTTTCCTTGTCCGATACAGCGCCGATGAGCCTCACCGGCAGACTGACAAACTTACTGGCTAATCTCGGAATAGCCGCGAGAGCCACTTTGACAGAATCAACGTTCACATAGTTATAGAACGAAAGTAGAAAGGTTCTTGCTACTTCCAAACTTGAATCCGCGTAAACATTCTCTTTTCTAAGAAAAAATGCTCCGAACGATGATTGTAAGTCACTAAAGCCCTGTCTTACGTCGGGATTCGCCGTATTTATCGCAGTCCACGGGAATTGCATCACTGTATCATGACCAACGGGAGGAATAGGCAGGATAGCGAAACTATCAAAGATCACGCGAAACCAACGAGTGGCGAAGAGCTGATTATGCGTCGGGGAGTCGCTGCAAGTATCTACCCTTGTTGAATCAAGATTTATCCAATCAGACTGATTAACAACCCTCTCGAACAATTCCAAACAAGCGCTTGGCTGTGCGAAGGCGTTACTTAAATCAAACCAACAAACGAAAATTGCGACCGCGAAGAAAAGCTTCATGACGAACCTAAAATTTACAGTTACCGCACTTAGGGGATTTTTTGAATCAAGCCGACTTCGTTTCCTGTACTTACAACGAAAACACCTTCGGGTAGCAAATGAATATCCATGCTGACATGTCCGTTTTTTTCGGCAATAATTGGAACGTGCATGTTTCGACCGCATATATCATGAAGCTCCACGTTCGCGAGACCTTTCTTCGAGGTCATCTCGAACCTGATCCAATTCCGGCTTGGATTCGGATAGATTTGTAATTGGACTCCTATTGGAGGGCCCGTCGTGTTAACCCTTGTGATTACTCCCGGTTTCGAAATAAATGTGACTTTGACCAGTGGGATAGCACTGAGGTACTGCACAATGCTGTCTACAGGCACGTAATTATCAAATGTGAGACCAATGACTCTTCTCGTGATGTCCGACGTGTCGCTAATTTGCGCGTGCTGCTTCAAAAGATGCAAGGTACCCCCGTGAGTATCGAGATAGTGAAATGCAGACCGGATCGCCGGAAAGGAAGAATCGATTGCATTCCAGGAAAACTCAAGAATTGTGTCGTGCGTCGCTACGGTAGTTGGAAAAATCGCATAGTAATCAAACACGATTCGGAACATTCGCTTGGCGAACATTTGTCTGAGACCTCCACACGTGTCTATCATTACCGAATCTGGATTGGGATAGTCGGGGTAGACATTCTTCCAAAGTGTCAAACAAGGATCGACTTGTGCGCGGCTTTCAGTCGCGATTCCGAAGCAAGAAAGCAGGATTAGCCAATACCAAACGAATTTCATAACCGACCTAATGTTAAATCGAGCGCAACGAGAAGCCACGCAGGCGAAAAAAGCAATGTAGAAATCGCCACCCAATATACAACAATCAAACCCCAAAGTCAAGCGCAATTGGGTATATCTTCATGTGCTTTGGAGAGTGAAATTGGGCCGTTAAACAGGCAGGACTCGTTTTAACGCAGCAATGAATTGTGTGATATCTTCTTGCGTGGACTCGCGCGATAGGGAAACGCGGATTGAGCTTGCGGCTACCTTCTCACTTTTTCCGATCGCGAGCAATACGTGCGATGGCTGCTGACTTCCTGAGGTACAGGCCGAGCCATTCGAGATCGCAATGCCTTCGAGATCAAGCCGCATAAGCAACGCTTCGCCGTCGATCTTTTTCAATGTTGCCGGAGTAAAAGAAAAGTTAATAATGGAATCTACACATTGCGCATCGCTCGAAAGATTCATGACGACTTGCGGAATGTAGCTGAGCATGCTCTTCAGAAAGATCGAGAGCTCGCGCATGTGCGCTTCGGATGCACTCCATTTTTTTTCGAGTAGCTCCACTGCCTTTGCGAATCCGACAGCAAGCGCTACAGCCTCCGTGCCTCCACGCCTGTTGCGCTCCTGAGCGCCGCCATGCATGAAGGGTTCGAGCTTCGTGCCACTCTTGCTATAGAGCGCGCCGATGCCTTTTGGTCCGTGAATCTTGTGTGCCGAAAGCGAAAGCAGATCGACGCCAAGCGTGCGTGCGTTGAATCGCAACTTCCCAAGCGCTTGCACTGCGTCCGTGTGTATTAGTGTGTTCGGTGCGTTCGATCGGACGATGGTTGCAAGTTCTTGAATGGGATTGATCGAGCCGATCTCGTTATTGACCATCATAAACGTCACGAGCGAAGTATTTTTTCGAAGAGATTGCGCAAGGGAATCCATAAGGACAATTCCGGACGCATCGATCTGAGCGAACTCCTGCTGCACACCAAGCTTTTCTAAAAACTCGATCGGATGCAAAACGGAGTGATGCTCTGCTTTGGAAGTTAGTATCGATTGCTGAGAAAACGAAACGCCGACAAGATGCTGCTGAAAGATTGCACCTTTGATCGCGGTGTTGTTCGATTCGGTACCACCCGAAGTAAAGACGATCTCTTTTGCATCGACGCCAAGATGTTGCGCAATCGTGCCTCTTGCATCTTCCAATGTAACACGTGCGAGTGAGCCGATCGTATGCGTACTGGAGGCGTTGCCATAACCACTCGAGAGCCAGGGCAACATTGCCTCAAGCACTTCGGGGTCGGTATGTGTGGTGGATGAATTATCTAAATAGATCACATCCGCCGAACAGCGGAGGTGATCTGTTTATTCCCTATGCGATATCTCGAGAATCGGCAATCGATTAACGCAGCTTGCATTAACGCAGCTTGCGAATCGGGCCTGGATGCGTGTCGCGATATTGCTGAACGCGCTGGCGCAGCCTTTTTCGCTGCGCCGGGTCGAGATGTTTGATGCGTTCGCGCAATCGGTTCTTTATCACTTGCTCACGAACACGATGATTGAATTCCTGTTCGAACACAAGCAACCTTGCACGCTGACGAGGCGAAAGAATCGGTCGAAGGTCCACATCAAGCTGTGCCTGACGATCTTGAATCTTGTGTGTAAGCTGATCGATGGTTGTCATCACCGGATCAACATCACCATCGGCGTGTGCGCCTTTGGTAAGCTGATTCAATTTTTCCATCGCCTCGATGCGTTGCTTGACGAGCCCTTGAATATCCTGCTCGGCCGGACGATAGATCGCGAAGAACTTCGGAGCACTCGCCCCATCAAGCCCGAGATTCTCCTGAAGTTTTTGATACTTCACCTTCTCGATCTTCTCGCGAAGCTCCGCGAGCTTTTTCGGATCGATCTTACGACGTGGCTGTGGCGCAGAGGATTCCACGGTCTGATCTGCGGCCGCTTGTGCACGAAGATCTCCGTTCGAATTAATTAGTGCAACAAGTGCAACTGCTAACAGAATGATCTTAACTTTTCTCATCGTCTCATCACGCTCCTTCTTACACTTTATGTTGTGTCCCAAATACTGACTCACAAAATCTACGCTAAACCGAATTACTCTACAAAAATTTTATTGCGCACTCTGCTCCAAACCGGAGAGCACCGATTGAAGATCGCTTGCCGAGAGCCCTTCGAGACTGACGGGTTCATCACCATCGGCGGTGGAAACTGTCGGCTCCGAAATGCTGCCTTCGATTTGCGAGGAGTTCAGTGCTACTTCGATCTTCTCGTTCGCATCCTTCTCACTTGCATCGACGGCACGCTTAACGCGATTCGCAAACTCCGGCGACTTCACCAAACGCTTCACTGCGCTATCCGAAGCTGCCATATCCTTTTGAATATTCGGAACAGCAGCGGACGGTTTCGAAACATTTGACTTCATCGGCGCAGGCGTTGCTATTGCAACAGGCGGAGTCGTTTGCGCGGAATGCTGCGTTTGATTCTGAGCAAGCTGCACTGTGGGCTCCGTCGTTGATTCGAGCACAAAAACACCTACGAGCACCGCGACCATTGTTGCTCCAACAAGACCACCACGAAGCGCTGTACCAAAAAGCGTCTCACGAACGCGAACCAGCCAGCCGAACTTTACATGTTCCTTAGCATCGACTTGGTCCATCACACGCACGCGAAAGTTCGCGAAGTAAAGTGGGTCAGGCTCCGGCGAAGAATAGGGTGCATCCTGACGCTTGATCTCGTCAAGTACCTGCTGTAATCTCTTATCGTCCTGTTCCATATTCATATCCGTCCTCATACCCTCAATTTACTCCACACCATCGGCTTACTCTACACCATCGGCTTACTCTACACCTTCAGATTACTCTACACCTTCAGATTACTCTACACCTTCAGCGAGTGCCGCGATAACTTCCGGCGCGATCTTACCACAAGCGTGTAGATAGACACCGATCTTTTTTACGGCATGAAAGTAATTCGCCTTCAAACCTCCGACGCTCGTACCAACGAGCTGTGCGATCTCTTCGTATGGCAGTTCATCATAGAACCGCATCAGAAAAACTTCCCGTTGCTTTGGCGGCAAAGTCTCGATCGCCTTTTCAATGATCTTTGTGGTTTCACCACTCACCATTCGTTCGTGCGGATTCGGATCGCTGCTTTGCATGGTATCTCGCACTTCTTCGAGATCGACGATCTTCCGAACCTTCTTTTTGCGTGAACGCTGAATGACTGCGTTCATCATGATTCGGTAAAGCCAAGTATACAGCTTGGCATCACCGCGAAAATTTCCAAGGGCCTCGTAGGCTTTTACGAAAGTATCCTGCGCTATCTCGTCGGCTTCGTCGTGGTCGCCATTGACCATTCGCCGTGCTGCGAAATACATTCGCTTCTGGTAGCGCTCGACGATGACAGTAAAAGTCCCGTGCCGCTCCCCGCTCTGAAAGATCTTTACGAGCTCCTCATCTGATAAAAGCGTATACTCCTGACGAAAAGCCATGCACTATTCATTTTCATCCCTCCCCAGCTCTCGGCCTCACTTGACGTCCCATTTCCTACCTACATCAAATTAGAAGCCGAAGCCCAGGGAAAGTTTAATAGAGCCTCCAACTCCCGCTCTGACTCGCAAAGTTACGCGATTTTGGAGACATTTCGACCACTTGGGAGAAGATGATAAGCATAATAGGGTTCTTTGAGAAAGCTGCGGTGCATCTAAGTCGCACACGCTCGCGCAATCCGGAGTTGAGTTGACTCCGCTCCGAACTGCACAATCATAATCGGGAAATCAGATTTTGTTACACATCGTGGTGCAATTTCTTTCGCGCTATTGCGTTAGTTCTATAGCGTTCTCGCACAAATTCTGTGCGGACGCACTCTCGAATTAAGGAGGAATGGATCCATGCACTTGCATCGCCTGATATCTGTCGACGGTTCTACACACTACCACCTTGAGTGGGAGGAGCATCACATGCATCTATCCGAATTGTATCACAATCATTTTCTTCCGCACATGGCGGGTCAGGTGCAGTTTGTGGCCGAAGAGGTGGAGATAGCGTTTCTGCAGTTTTTGGTCAACGTGCATGGCTTCAAGGTTCACGAACATCCTGTTGCTTCGATCGAAGATCATGTTGTTCATGAATTCCAACTGCCGGAGTAACTCCGTTTCACGATCCTCAGGTTTGGACTAAATATCCGGATGTGGTAAGTTAGCGCCAGGCCAAAACCTTTTCGCTCTTCCAAGTGTCATTGATATCATGAAAAGAACACTCGCGACTCTCGTTTTTGGGTTACTGTTCCTCGCACGTACCGGCGCTGCACAGGCTCAGGCTCCTGCTGGAAATTTTGGTCAGATCGAGCACTCCGGACAAAAGAATCATGATGCAATACAGACGCTGCTCGATACGACGCAGAAGCGGCCGTTCGATGTTATCAGCTATAAGCTGTTGATGGATTGGCGGACGGTCTTCGCAAACAAGTCGCACATCTTTAGTGGCGTCAACGAGATCACACTCGGCACTGCAAGCGATACCATTTTGCTCGATG
>JBDTCS010000026.1:0-7438 GCA_039923455.1 Kapaibacterium sp. (SeqCode)
CAGCCTCATTTACGAACTCGGTTGCGATGAGCAATCCGGTTACGATGGGTAACACCGGAATTCTTACCCCACCGCCAGGCAGCTATGAACTTTGGGTCTATGGTGCTTCGACGGGCGCGCTCGTTCAGGCAGCTGGTCTTGATGTGCTCAGGCTGCAAAGCACGAGTGCTAACGCGAGCGGCGTTCGCTATGCTTCGTTCTATGACGGATCGGGTAGCAGAGTCGGATCCATTCGCGGTGATCTGTTGAATGATGTGTACTCCACAACTCCAACGGGCAACAACTATCAGCAGACCATCAATACGATGACACCGCTGACACCAACGATCGCTGATGCACCTGCTAAGAACGTCGCAATCGCTGAGCAACAGCTCTTCCAGTATCTTATTACAAAGAATAATGTCGCTGGTTTTGCTGGTGGCGTTGCATACGTCTCGGGTAGTGCGGATTACGCAGAATACCTGAAGCGTTCTGATGCGAACGAGCTCCTCTTCCCGGGTGAGATCGTCGGCGTTGTCAACGGAGTAATTTCCAAGCACACCAAGGGCGCTCAGATCATTCTTCCTATCTCGCTTGCTCCGGTCGTGCTCGGCAATGAGCCGCCTGTTGATTCTGAGAAGCAGTATAGTAAGGTCGCATTCCTCGGACAAGTACCGGTTCGTGTTCGCGGCATCGTAGAGAAAGGTGACTTCATCATCGCTTCCGGGCTGGATGATGGTATTGGTATTGCTATCTCACCCGAGCGCATCACCGCAGAGCAGTTCACTTCGATAGTCGGACGCTCATGGGATGCTTCGAGTGACCAAGATACAAAGTACGTAAACGTTGCCGTTGGCTTGAATGCAAAGTCGACCAGCGATTTCCTCAGCCATCAGCAAGCAGAGATCGATGCTTTAAAGCATCAATCACAGACCTTCAGCCAGACTGCCGCGCAACTTGAGAAAGAAGTTCTCGAGCTCAAGCAGTCGAACCTCGAGGTTGCTACGATGAAGGCGAAGCTTGATCGTCTCGAGAAGTTGCTTGCCCAGCCAGAGCATGCAACCACCAAGGCAGTGATCTTACACAGCAATTGATCACCTACTGAAATACTTCCGGTGTCTCCGCAGAACGATACAGCGGCATTCGCGCAATGCAGATTTGCAGAGACACCGGAAATTTTCGATTCGCCGTTCTAAAAAAAATAGCACCACAACAATTTTACGAATTTCGCCGGAGCGCCTTAGGCGCAATGGCAAGAAAGAAATTTCTTTGAACCTACGATGAACAATCACTTAACAACTTCGCTCGCTGCTTGTGAGTTGAAGCAGAATAATTCTCGCACCACGCCGATCGCTTCAAGCGGTAGCTTGCTTGGTGCACTTCTCATGTTGTTGCTTTGCCTCGGATTGTTTGCAACAACCTCCGAAGCGCAGGTGCCACGCAACATAAGTTATCAGGCTGAGTTGCTTAGCGGTAACGCACGTGCGACGGGTCTCCATACGTTCAAGGTTATCTATTATGATGGCCTCGGGACAAACCTGTATAGTGAGACCTTCAATAGTATTGAAGTTAAGAACGGGCTCTTTACATTGCCACTCGGCACCTTGATGGGTGGTTTTCCAGTGTCGATGAGCTTCAATCAGGCGTATTCGATTGGGATCTCGATTGATGGCGGTGCAGAACTAACCCCCAGAACAGACCTTGCTGCCGCCCCATACGCGATGAATGCTGCATCCGTCAATGGTATCGGAGCATCGACAATTCCACTCGCAGGTCAACTCTATCCACTCGATGCAACTGCGCACATCGATCCGCGAGTGTTGCCCCAGATCACCGGAGCGATCAACACGATCAATTCGGTTGGCCCTGATGGCACGAACGACATCAAGATCATTTCGGGGCCCAGCATTCAGATTCTGAATGATGCAACGAATCACGTGATTCAGATTAGCGATACAGGTATAACGGCCGTCGCTGCCGGTCAGGGTTTACTTGGCGGTGGAACGACAGGCAAGGTCACACTATCGCTGGGACCTAATTCTGTTCTCGGAAATAACATTGCAAACGGTGCAATCTCAGGTTCAAAGCTTGATCCGTTCCTTGCAGGACTTGGACTCTATCAAGATGCAAACGGAAATCTCAACGTCGGCACCGACAACTTTACGCTGGAAATTAGCAACGATCAGGTTCACATCAAAGATGGTGGCGTCTTCACGCAACAGTTAGCAAATGGATCCGTCACGGCTTCAAAGCTTGCGAACGGTTCGGTGAATTCGAGTAAGATAGATCCATTCTCTGTGCAAGTACGTGTCACCGATGTTGCTCCTCCGGGTGCATTCATTCGTGCCATCAACCCAGATGGGACAGTTCTTTCGGCGACTGTGTTGAATGATCCGACGCTCTCTCGCACGGTTACCGGTAATGATCTCACGTTGGGTATCGCACTCGGTCATCCGAATCAATGGACTGGTGCACAGAATTTTGCTGGTGGTGCATCCGCTGCTACACTCAGCGTAAGTGGACAATCGACAATGGGTGGCATCACGAACAACGGAGTGCTCACCAATAACGGAAACGTCTTCGTCAATGGAGGTCTGAATGCAACTTCAAACTCGACGCTCTCCGGTATCATAGATAACGGCACGCTTACGAACAATGGTAATCTCATTGTTACCGGTACAAGCGATCTTCGTGGTGCGATCAAGAATACACAAGGTCCGATCACGATGCAAGGCAACGCGACTCTTTCCGGCTCGCTCACTTCGCCTGCTCCGGGTCATGCGCTCGGAACGCAGGGCACCGATGCCAATGTGCTAACGATCTCAGGTCTCAATGGAGGCGCTGCGACAGAGTTGCAAGTTTTCGGCGATGCAAACGTCTCCGGTAATTTCGTCGTCGGTGGAACAACGAATATGCAGACAATCAATGCTACCACGCTGAATGCGAATACAGTCAACACAACCAGGCTTGGAAGTGGTGGCGCGGGACAGATCACACTGACCAGTGGCATGAACGCTGGAGCAGGCGGCTCGGTACAGTTGATCACTGGCGGTGCATACACTGGCTACACACTCCTGAGCGGAGTAGTCGATGCGACATCGACGATCTCCAACAACGGTACGATCCTTGGTGGCACGCTATCGAGTGCATCGATCATCGGATCGACGCTGAACAGCACAACGATCGGCGCAGTCGCTCCGGCAAGCGGTGCGTTTACAACGCTTACATCGAGCGGCAACTCTACGCTCGGAACCGGCCCGGGAGTTTCGAACACGATGGGCGCAGGTGCGAACAGTGTCAACTCAATCGGTAGCGGCAACACTACCACGAACCTGTTCGGTAGCGGAACCGGTACGAGCAATCTGATCGGTACAGGTCCGGCAGCGATCAACACGATCGGCAATATCACCGGAGCGAACACCGTGATGGGATTGACCAACGTTGGTAGCTTGAATGCAAATGGACCGAAGCTCATCATCAATGGTGATGTCACTCCGGGCTTCCCTGCTCAAGGCGATTATGAAATGACCGTGAACGGTGACGCACAAGTAACCGGAACAATGGCCGCACCAAATGCCGGCTTTGATTTTGTCACGACGGCTGTGCAATCACTGAACAATGTGACCTTCAATCGTGGAGTGATCCTCAGTGGTGCTGCCGGACAGAATAATTTGCTTGTTGCCGGCAATGGCACGTTTGGTGGACTACTCACCTCGAATGGTGGAATCTTGAACAACGGGACACTGATTCAAAATGGTCTCTCGAATTTCAACGCGCTCGCTACGATGAGCGGAGTTACGAATAATGGTGCACTGCTTCAACAAGGGCTTGCAACATTCAACAACTCGATCATCGGCAATAACAGTCTAACGATGAACGGAGCTTCGAACTTCAATGGGCCTGTGACGATCGTTGGTGCGTTGGTCCATCAAGGGCCTGCTACATTTTCGGGACCGATCACGAACAATGGTACACTGTCGCAAGTAGGGCTTGCAACCTTCACGAATGGCATTCTTAATAATGGCTCGCTGACACAGAATGGACTATCGACTTTTAATGCACCAGCGATATTCAACGGCATCACGAACAATGGTGCACTCTTGCAGCAGGGGCTCGCAACATTTAACGGTTCGATCATTGCGAACAATAGCTTTACCGCAAATGCAAACTCCAATTTCAACGGGCCTGTAACGAACAACAGCACGCTATTGCAAAATGGAGCGAGCACGTTTAATGCACCGATGCTCAACTGGAGCACGCTCACGCAAATGGGCTTCTCCTTCTTTAACTCGCTCGCGACGATGACAGGTATTAAGAATACCGACACATTGTTGCAGCTTGGAACGTCTACATTCCAGCGCGCAGTAACAAACTACTCCACGCTTGAGCAAACCGGTGTTGCGAATTTCCGATCGAGAGCGTTCTTCCATGCGGGCATTACCGACACCGGTACCTGCGACTTCACTACGACCGACGGACCAACGCTCAGCCTTTATTACAAAGGCACCGAAGAGCAAACATTTCCGCTTGCGATTGAGACGAACGGCCTAAATGGAATTCGAATCCAGTCAGATAAGACTTCCGGAACCGGTCTCAATGAAGAGACACATTTCGTTGCTTGTTACGATGGTGCAGGCGCACTTCGCGGCGGTATCTACGGTGAGGATTTCAATAATTATACAACAGATCCCGATTATATACTCGAAACGGTTTGGATGGCTGTAGAAACGGCGTGCAAAGTGGCCACACTGGTTATCCAAGGAATCGAAATTGGCAAAGGACTATTAGAAGATGTTGCCGCGGGTGTGGATGCTGCGGCTGCCGCCGACCCGTTCGAGGCACCAATCGCCGCAGCGGATGCGGCAGAGAATGTTGCGGAGTCAGCGTTTGATTATGCGAAAGCGGCTGAGTTTATCGTGACTGCCGTTGAGATGGGTAAAATTGTCGCTGCCTTTCTCGTAAAACGTCAGATGCACATTGATCATCTCGGTGTTCAATTCAAATCATCTGCGGGTGACTATGCCGAATATCTGAAACGTGAGAATCCAACGGAGCAATTGTACCCTGGGGATATTGTCGGCATGCATGACGGAGTCATATCAAGAAATACTACGGATGCTCAGAGCATCATGTCGATCACGCTCGATCCGATCGTGCTCGGCAACATGCCTGCGGCTGGTCAGGAGAAGTTGTACTCGAAGGTCGCTTTCCTTGGTCAAGTGCCGGTGAAAGTTCGTGGTATTGTCCACTCAGGCGATTTCATCATTCCTTCGGGTCTCAACAACGGTTGCGGTATTGCAATCTCGGCTGACAGCATCACACCGGCTCAATTCACACTCGTTGTCGGAAGGGCATGGGAAGCGTCGGATTACGCCGGGCTGAAATACGTGAAGGTCGGTGTCGGGCTCAACGCAAAAGCAATGAGCGACATCATGAGCCATCAGCAGTCACAGATCGATGTCTTGAAAAAGCAAGTGAATGAACTTCAGCACACGAGCGCAGAGGTTGCACAGATCAAAGCCAAGCTTGATCAGTTGCTTGCTCAACCACGCACCGAGACGCACGAAGTGATGCTTCGCAGCAACTAAGCCACAATGGGCAGAAGCTGCCCACACGCGATTGCCAACGAAGTAACCGCGAAGATTGTAACTAAATAGAGAGAGTTCATTCCGCCGCATGCGCCCCTGAAAAGGCTCGTGCGGCGGTTTTTTATTATCCGAAAAGCGTACAGTGAAAGGTCCGAACAATCTATCAAATCGAGAAAGCTATTTCATCAAGAAGGTCGGGAATTCTGCAATGTGTGCATTTAGGAATTACCCATTATTTTCCGATCTAAAGTCAGACTTTGGGTCGCGCGACTTGTGTATTCGTGCAAATTATGTATAAATTTGAGAAAGCAAATTCGCACAATCGTGCAATACTTTGATTAAAGTGAATCGAATTAGTAGGATATACTCGGGCGGTGTGGTACTTTTGTAGTGCGATCAGGCGGTACAAGATTCTCAAAATGAATCAAGAAAAAAGAGAACCGCGGAGTCCTTGTTTGGAATGGAGACAGTGATTAATCTTAGGTAAACTGACTCCAAATTCATCGAGATATTGGGAGGTCATCCGATGAGAAAGGGAAGTGACTTTTTTGCCGAAGTCACTTCCAGCGGGAGAAGATAATTCTCAATGCAAGTTTGCCGAAGAGGCATAGAAGAGCGCAAAAGGAAATTCGAGAGGCGTGCTGGTTTTAGGGACTCTCTCTTGAATAAACACTTAATCTTCTTAATCCAAAAAAATTAATCTGTGTAGAACGAGCACGCTTCAGGGCGACCTGGAGCGTGCTCATTTTTACTCAATCTGATAGTACGTACGAAGCGCTCAATCCTCATGTGAGTCGGCCGCAATTCCAACCTGCTCCGGCGGCTCGGTTTCGATCTTATCCATATCGGCACGAACGCTACTGACTGCAACGTTGTCCGAACTAACCGGCACAGGATAGACATCATGAATCTGATCGAGATCGATCGTCGCTTTGCCAGAAGGTCCGATGCGTATGATCTTACTGAAGACAACATCATACATCACTTCGTTGTGTTTGTAGGATGTCCGCGTATGCACGGTTTGTGAAAAAATATCGTCGAAGCCTTTGAGTATGATCAGAAATTCTGCGTCCGATGCATCAAGTGCTTCTTTCGTCACTCCCCAGAGCGGGCTCGCTTCATCGATCGGATGGACGATCGTCCAACTAAGATGAAAAAAACCAACGCTCTGTCGTTCGAGGCTCAGCTCATGGAATTTGCGAACCTTCGCTCCGTTGACGATCTCGAGCCGCGATAAATTCACCTCGACCGAAACATCGATCATCTGATTCGAACGTTCGTTCGCAACTCGGAACATGAAGCCGGTTATATCGCGGTAGGGTGCGACAATAGCGTTATCGCTGAAAATGATACGCGCATACGGACGCGAAAATCTTCCGAAGAGCACACCTGTCGCAAGTGCAAATGCGAGCAATCCAAACATCGACTCAATCGCCGAGACACTATTGGCCATAAATCCGGTAGGACTCATGCGCCCATAGCCCACCGTAGTAAATGTCTGTGTGCTGAAAAAGAACGCCTCCAGAAATTTTGCGCCGAGCGACCGACCGTCCATTCCAAGGATATTATCCATGCCTACAAACATGTAGATTGTCGCAAACACAAGATTCACGATAACGTACGCGATCAGAATCAAAGCATTAAACTTCCACCAAGACATCGTAAGCAATGTCTGGTATACGCTGAAGGATCTCAGGAATGGAAGCCCTTTGCGTTCGATGTTAAAGCTGCCATCACGATTAACCAGTCTCGCGGTTTGCTCCGCCGCCTTCGATCCGAATCCAAGATCAGGCAGTTCCGGCCTTGGCTTCACGCCTCGCATGCGAACATCACCATCTTCTCCGGCCGAAAGTGTAACACGTCCGGAATTC
>JBDTCS010000027.1:0-1568 GCA_039923455.1 Kapaibacterium sp. (SeqCode)
CGAACGAATTGCAACTCGGCAATCCGACCTCACTGTCGAAACTGCAAAGCTTCAAGCCGGCGCTTACTTTTGCAAACTGCGATCCGGCAGTGGTGAGCTAAGCGTGAAATTTATTGTGCAGCATTGAGTTTGGAAATACGGAGCAGTCGACGCAGAGTTGTTATTCGCTAAGTCCTATGAGAAATTTGAAGAAGGTCTTGAGTTGTAGTTCGCTGCTCTTAATGCTGGTGATTATCTCAATGCCTGCATTTGAGGCGCGCGCTCAATTCCGTTCGGATGGCTGTGGCTGTCCTCTCCCTGATGACTCTTCTGGAGGGGAAAGATACATACCAGGAAGAGGGGATAACCTTCAAAGGCTATCAGGGGATGGTAAGTATTTAGCATACAGGAGTGCAAGTGCGGGCGCGGCATACGTATTGGATCTCGCAACTTTAAAATCTACACAAATAGAAATTAGTCCACGTCTTGCACGCGAATACGACTTCGGATTCGGGGCACCCATCTGGTCACCGTATGACCCTGATCTGCTTGCTCTAGAGGTGTTTTGTAGCGTCGATACGGCTTTGTCTGGTGGTCACGCCTTCAATGTACGGAATCTTTATACCTACCGAGTTTCAACGAAGGAGTGCCGAAGAATTTCACCCGACACGTGTGGCCCTGTCGGGCCATACGGACTCGCCTTCATAGATTGGTTTCCAAGCTCAAGTTCCATCGCCGATAGCATGTTCGTTGCATTTCCTTTTCCTAATGGGGAGCACTTTACTGGGGTCTATTGTCCACAGACCCAGCATTTCTTGCCGTATCCAACGTACAATAATCAGCCCCTAGAACCGCTGGTCATGGCGAGAAGTCGCGATGGGTCGCATATTGTTACTCTCGTGAATGATCTTCATTCTGATACGCGCAAACAAACCTTCTTTCTCGATGGAAGCCAAATTAGTGCTCCTCGAAACATTGATATCATGCAGCACGCAAGCTTCTCGCCAAACAGCAAACTTGTTGCTCTGACAGTTGATCCCATCGGTACCGGCCCGACTGATGCAAACGGTCACTTTACCGATACAGTGTTCACACAGGTCTGGATTTTTAGTTCGGATAACCCTGCACCCAAAGAGGTCAAGGTCATAAACTTCCAGTGTCTCTTTTGCAAATATAATTTTCTTGGAGCCGATGCTGAATTCTTAACGGACTCCACACTCGCAGTTGGTATGCATGCGGATCTTGATGATGTATCACCGCTCTGGGAGATCACACTCGATGGAAGAGTCGTGCGTCAACTGACATATCTACCTTCGAAAGTGGCTGCAGAGCCACCAACGCAAAATTCGAGTTTCTCGGTTTGGCCCACGATTGCCGATCGATCGACGAGTTTCAAATTCGCTTCCAGCAATGAGCCATCCGAGTTCACGATGACGAACGAGTTGGGAGTAGTCGTTCTGCACGAACGAATTGCAACTCGGCAATCCGACCTCACTGTCGAAACTGCAAAGCTTCAAGCCGGCGCTTACTTTTGCAAACTGCGATCCGGCAGTGGTGAGCTAAGCGTGAAATTTATTGTGCAGCATTGA
>JBDTCS010000028.1:0-6363 GCA_039923455.1 Kapaibacterium sp. (SeqCode)
TGTTCGTGCCGATCTTCAGGGCTTCTTGTCGTTTGTCTTCGGGATCGTTGTGCACATCGGGATCAGCCCATCCGTCGCTCGGATTTGTTTCGTAGGTATAGAACACACAGAGTCGTTTGCCGGAAAAGAGTCCGAAGCCTTGTGGTTTTTTGCCATCGTGTTCGTGAATCTTCGGTAGGCCGTGCGAAAAATCGAAATGCGAATGATAGATGCCATGCGAGAATGGCAACTCGACGAACTCCTGCTCGGGGAATACTTTTTTCATCTCGCGACGAATGGCCTTATCGAGACCATAATCATCGTCGATATAGAGAAATCCTCCGGCATCACAATACGCTCGCAGTCGCTTCACTTCACTCGCGCTGAACTCCACATTGCCGTGACCGGTGATGAAAAGAAACGGGTAGGTAAAAATATCATCACTCGAAAGATCGACCCACACATATTCGGGATCGACGTCGATGTTCGTATTTGCGCGAATAAACTTCAGCAGATTCGGCTCGCTCGAAGGATCGTTGTACCAATCGCTTCCGCCCGCGTATTTCAATCGAGCAATTCGAAACTTGGATACACTCTTCCCACCCGGCGCTGCATTCTGCGCCAATGCGGGTGCGGCGAATGCCAAGCACAAAACAAGTAGTCCAATTGTCGTGGGATAGAATCTCATATACTCTTCAATACGATACGTGCGCTGAATGTTCCAACTCTTCATCTAGGATAACACTCGGCGGATCTTCGTTTGCAAGTTCGTTAACTCTGCATCGCTCATTCTTGGACCATCGTTCGTGGTGAGAAAGCCTTGGTAGGTGGGGAAGAAATCGTGTTGCGAACTCAGAACTGGTTGCCAGGGACCATCGGGGATGCCGTGCATCGGGATAAGCTTAATGTGAGCGTGATCGATTCCCATCCCTTCGATGACGAGGCCAGTACGATTCGTCCCGAGTGCCGCATTGAGCTTTACCGAAATCTCTTTCGCGATCAGAATAAATTTCGTAAATCGATCATTCGATAGTGCGAGTACATCGCTCGTTTGATGTTCGCGCGTTACCACAACGGTGAAACCGGGTGTATTCGGGAACGGAGTTAGAAATCCAACGTGGTCAGCATCTTCATAGACGATCCAACTCGGCACATCACCCGCGATCAGTTTACAGAAAAAACAATCTTGAGACATAGCTTACTCAAAAAAAAACTCGCGCCGGCACGGACACGAGTTTGGTAAAACGGAATATGTTCGCTGCGTCGAGCTTATAGCGCGTTGGCAACAAGGCGCTTCTTAAGTTGCGAAATGTGCCACGTGATATTGATATCCTTAGGGCAGGCCTCAACGCAATTGAAGATCGTATGGCAGCGCCAGATACCATCCGGTGAATCAACTGCTGCGAGATGCTGCTCTGGTGCATCGTCACGCGTGTCGAATACGAAACGGAAAGATTTGAGTATCGCAGCCGGTCCGAGATAATTCTCGTTCGACCAAAGCGAGGGACACGAAGTCGTGCAACACGCGCACATAATACATTTCGTGCACTCCATCAGATACTCCGCATCTTCCGGCGCCTGATAACGCTCCATCTCCGGTGGTGCTTCATTCGCGATCAGATATGGCTTCACCATTTCGTACTTGCGATAGAAGTCGGACATATCGACGGCCAGATCCTTGACGATCGGCAAATACGGCAGCGGCTCGATCACGACAGGCTTGTTCGTATTAATATCCTTCAGCAATACCGAACATGCGAGGCAATTTTTTCCATTGATACGCAAGCCATCCGAGCCGCACATTCCATGCGCGCAGGAGCGACGGAAGGTCAGTGTTCCATCTTGCTGCCACTTGATGTCATGCAATGCATCGAGCACACGGTACGTACCATCGAGGCCGTCGAGCGTGTAATCTGCAAAGTACGGCTTTGCATCTTTCTCGGGATTATATCGCTGAATTCGAAATGTGACTTTCATTCTGTTCGCAGTATATGACTCTCGTGCTCTTCTATTGAGCTACAAATTTACGACCGTACAACAAGCGGTACATGAATCTCGACCGGTTCGAGACCACCCTTTCTTAGAGCGTGTACGCGGTTTGGGCTTTCGGTTACGTTCGTGACAGACACTTTCTTCTCGAACTCCTCACGGAAACGCTCGATGGTGAAGCGTACCGGCCAAGCAGCCGCTTCGCCAAGTGCGCAGATGGTGCGACCCTCGATATTTTGTGCGACATCATGCAGCAAGTCGATGTCACTCGGAGCGCCTTTGCCGCCATCGATACGTTTCAGAACTTTCAGCAACCAACCCGTGCCTTCGCGACATGGGGTGCACTGACCGCATGACTCGTGCCAATAAAATTTGGAGATACGCGTCAGCACATGAACAATGTCTGTGTCTTCGTCCATCACCATGATGCCTCCGGTGCCAATCGAGCTTCCGGCGGCTTTCAAGCTTTCCGCATCCATCTTCACACCTTCGAGTGCGTCACCTCGAAGCGGTGGCATCGAACTTCCGCCCGGGATGACAAGCTTGATCTTTTTATTTCCCGGGACTCCACCACCATATTTATAGATCACATCCGTCAGCAAAACGCCCGAGGGCAACTCATAGATGCCGGGACGATTTACGTGGCCGCTGATTCCGAGCAATAAAGTGCCGGGATGTTTTGGCTCGCCGATCTTGCTGTAAGCTTCCCAACCCATCTTGATGATCGGCGGTACATTCGCCATCGTCTCCACATTATTGATCGTTGTCGGCTGACCCCAAAGTCCAACGTTCGCAGGAAATGGTGGCTTCA
The DNA here is from genome assembly GCA_039923455.1 of Kapaibacterium sp. (SeqCode). Taxonomy (GTDB): domain Bacteria; phylum Bacteroidota; class Ignavibacteria; order Palsa-1295; family Palsa-1295; genus JBDTCS01. The sequence goes on from JBDTCS010000028.1 coordinate 2,780, forward strand.
CTCGCGGATAACCTCTGCCGCCTTCGAGTGAATTCATCAGCGCAGATTCCTCGCCGACGATATAGGCACCCGCTCCTTTGTGCACTGTAACGTCAACGGAATATGGCACACCCTCGCCCGAAGCAGGGAACAACTCTTTCATCCGATCGCCGATGAAGCCGTGTGCATACGCCTCTTTGACAGCTTGCTCCATCATCCGAACCCAACGCGCATACTCGCCGCGAATATAGAGATAGCAGTGATCGACTTGCATCGCATAGGACGCGATCAACATGCCTTCCAAAAGCTGATGCGGATTGAACTCGAGGATCTGGCGGTCTTTGAAGCTACCCGGCTCGGATTCGTCGCCATTGATCAACAAATATTTTTTCCGCTCGCGCCCCTTCGGCATGAATGTCCACTTCAGTCCGGTTGGAAACGCTGCACCACCACGTCCACGCAGGCCGGACTTCTTCACCTCGTCCTTCACTGCATCCGGCGACATCGAGAACACTTTGCGCATCTGATCACCATAGCCGCCATGCTTGATGTAGGTGTCAATGTTCCGAAGGCCCGGAATATTCGGAAGAATCAGTTTTGGTGTTTCAGCGATGACTTCGGACATTACGAATTACGTTATCAAAAAAAATTACTTTACGAGATACATCTTTCTCGTGAGCTTTGCACTTGCACCTTGCGATACATACACCAGCGTGTAGGTGTACTGACCGCTCGGAAGGTCGTTTCCATCAAAACGTATGTGATACGATTTCGAGGATGCTTGTTGATCTTGATTCACAAGTTCCTGTACTTCTTTTCCAAGCATGTTGTATACGCGAAGCAGCACGTGCCCGTCGTATGGAATGCTATAGGTAATATCCGTCGTGCCGTTAAATGGATTGGGATAGTTCTGATCGAGTGTCACAGGCTGATCGATCGCAAAGAGCGATCCCGCAATAAACAGCGGCGCTAAGAAAAGCGGTACAAGCAGAAAGAAAAGCGCCGAGCGCCTTAGCTTCCATCCACTTCCGAGTTTCGATTGCTGATTCAACGTGGTGCAGATCGATAACAATTATCCATTCGAGTTATCCATTCGATTCTTCCGAAAGCTCTGGCATTTGGATCGTCGGCTTGGGTTCGGGGATCGTGCCGGTGCTGCGAATCGAACCGATGATCTCTGCTGATTCTGAAGATGTGACGCGCTCGAAAAATGTCTCGTTAACCGCGATCATTGGTGCGCCACCGCAAGCACCCATACACTCAACCTCTTCTAAAGAAAAAAGTCCATCCGGCGTGCATTCTTTGTGGCCGATGCCGAGAGCGGCTTTCATTTCGGAGTAAAGTTTTTCGCCACCGCGTAACATGCAGCTTACGTTCGTACAGACCTGCACGTGATAGCGCCCCATCGGGCGATCGAAGAACATTGTGTAAAAGCTTACGACGCCGAGGACATGACTTTTCTCGACTTCACAGATGCGGGCGGCCTCTTCCATTCCGGCATCATCAATCCAACCATTTTTCTCCTGCAGCCGCCAAAGAATCGGCAACAGAATTGCCATTGGCTTCTCATAGCGCTTTTTCAGCTCTTCGATCTCTTGGATTTCTTGGTCGCTAAACACGCAAAAATGGCTTTTGAAGTGATGATTCTTGAACCCTGATTGATAACGTTATCCGTGCAAAGATACGGCGGGCTGGCCCCCGTTTCCGAAGTTTCGGCGCGAATACACTTATAGCCTTAACAAAAAAAGCCGACAGGTGATTTCAATCGGCCTGAATCTAACGTGTTGGCTGTAATGCCGCTCCTCCGGAGCTCTTGAATTCAAAAATGCACGCTAACCCGGCGCTTACGCACCGGGCTACAATTATATCGCTCCTCCGGAGCTGAGAGTTCGGTGAATTATTGGAGACGAATTGACAGGGATTTTGGGGTGAGAAGATTTGTATCACGGAGGTCTTGCGGAATTGGGCGCGAGTTTCCAATTTGCCACAGCTCCGTTAGGAGCGATATAATTGTAGCTCAGTGCGTAAGCGCTGGGTTAGTAGATTCCCTTTTGAATCTTGAGCTCCGTAGGAGCGTCATAAAGAAGCTTACTCAAAAAACTCAAAAACATATTTCTCTTCGAATTTCACCTCAAAGGCTTTTAGAATCGACAAATACTCCTGTCGAAACGATTTTGTTTTGTGATGTTCTTCTTGTGTAAGAATGTAATTGACCACCCGATCAAGCTGTGATCTTGAATACGAGAATACACCAAACCCTTCCTGCCATCCAAACTCGGCCGAAACCCATCCCTTCGTTTTGATAAAGCCGGAGCTATTAGATTTAATATCGCGAGCAATGTCGGACGGGCTCATTTTGGGAGTCATCCCAAAAAGAATGTGTACATGATCAGGCATACCCCCGATCGCGATTGGCTTTTGCCCGAGACGGGTCAGAATCCCCCCTATGTAACGGTAGAGTTCTTCACGATGTATCTGAGGGATTAATGCATCACGATTTCTTACCGCGAAAACCAGGTGTAGGTAAATTTGGGAATACGTATTCGCCATAAAATATGCCGCTCCTCCGGAGCTCTTGAATTCAAAAATGCACGCTAACCCGGCGCTTACGCACCAGGCTACAATTATGCCGCTCCTCCGGAGCTGAGGCCGGGGGTGACATTCTGCTCGATTACCCATGTCATCCAATTAAACTCGCCACCGATGCGGTTCACTCGCTGACAGCTGTGGCCTCTTTACGCAAGATCTGCAATGCTTGTGCGGAGTTTTTCGATCTGGATGGCGTAGTTGGTTTCTTTTTCGCGTTCTTTGTCGATGACGGTTTGTGGGGCGCGACCAACGAAGGTATCGCTTGCGAGTTTGGAGCGGACTTGTTCGAGTTGTGCGGTGAGGCGCTCGAGTTCTTTTGTGAGGCGGTCGCGCTCTTTGATGCTCTCTTCTTGCGAGCGCTCTTCGAGTTTGATAAAGACTTGTCCGCGGCCACCGAGCAACTCGCTCACGTATTCGCGCGAGGAATATTCCGTGCCTTGCGCTTCGATCACGAGTGAACTCGCTCTGCCGAGTTTGCCAATAATATTTGATGACTCCTCAAGCAACTCTCGATCGGCGTTCGCTTTTAATTGTATGACCATCACGGCAGGCTTGCTTGGTGCGAGCTTTGCGGTGGAGCGCAGCAACCGAATCGCATCAATCGTCTTTTGTACGAATGCGAATTTCGCTTCTGCTTCGTCGTCGATTTTATAGATATCGGGTGTGATAAAATCATCTCGACCGATCAATACTTCGCGAGGTTCACCAGTCACCGCATGCCAAAGCTCCTCGGTGATGAACGGCATGATCGGATGGAGCAAGCGCATAATGCCTTCCAAGATCTCGACAGCAAGTGGAATCGACTCCGGCTGGAGCTTTACGATTTCGAGATACCAATCACAATAATCACCCCAGATAAAATCATAGAGGACTTTCGTGACTTCATTAATCTCGAATTTATCGAAGGCAGTCCGCACGTCGCGTGCAGCACGGTTCGCACGCGAAAGCATCCACTTGTCGGTGAGTGTCGTCGTCGGTGTGAACGAAAAGCCGGCAGCCGGACGTGTGTGCGTCTC
>JBDTCS010000029.1:0-7122 GCA_039923455.1 Kapaibacterium sp. (SeqCode)
GCCGCCACACGAGATCACGATAACCTGCACAAACAAGAGCGACTCGTAACGATATTCTTTGCACTCGGTCTCGTCATCGCTGCCGTGCAATTATTTCTGGAGCCGAATGGATATATGTTACTGGTGATCGAATTGGCTCCTGTACTCGCGGCGCTTTTGCATGCCTACGTCGAGAAGAACGCGCTTTCGGCACATACCAAACAATACGAACGAATGGCTGGGCTATTTCATCGGGCGATGGTGCACATGCGTGAGTTGCTCGCAAGTGGTGCGCACAAAGAGGCACAGGAATTCATTCAAGAGATCGGAAAAGAAGCGCTGATTGAGAATGGAGATTGGATTCTGACACACCGCGAACGCCCACTTGAGATGCCGAAGGGAGGATAACGAGTTGACGTTGAAATCATCCAAAAAAAATGCGGACAACCCAACTTAAGGGTTGCCCGCAAAAATTAGCTGACTCTGGAGTTTCTTAGTGGCGAGCGCGCAAAATGCTATCGGTCTTGCGTGCGGTCTCGGCTGCTTTGTCGACAACTTCGGCCGAACGCGTTACGGTGCTATTTGCTCTATCGACGGCTCTGTTCGCTTTGTCGATCGCATCACCCGAGTTCGGATTTGTGTTGTTCGTTGTTGTCGTATTTGTCGTTGTGTTTGCTGGCGTGGATGGAGCCGGAGTCGTCGAAGGCTGCACGACAACAGTTGTTGCTGGCACAGGGGTCTGGTCTGCCGGCTTTTCTGAGCAGCTTATCATCACAGTTCCACCGAATGCCAATCCAAGAAATACGAGTGCGCGATAGTTTTTCATACTATTATTAGGTTTAGTTAAAGTTATTGTTTGGACGTCCACTCCGGCTGCCCAATATCGGGACAAAAGGGCAATATTGCCCGTGCTCGGTATGTGAACAGTCGCCCAACGAGAAGGTGCCTCAAAGTATGGTGGCTATCCTCAAACACTACTTTTCCTAGAGCTTCACTTCTCGGCCTTCTACCTGCGTATTGCGAATTAAACCTTTTTGCGTTTCGTGCTTCTTGAAAACTGTGACCTATTGTGTTGCGTTGTCTTGAAGTTGAGATTTTTCTCGAGGACTTGTTTTGAAGAGTTTAATATTTTGTTTTTAACAACTACTACGTAGCGAGAGGGATAATTATGGAAAGAAGAGCTTTTCTTGTCGGAGGCGGAATGTTTGCCGGACTCGCAGGAGCCGCAACGATGCTACCCACATCCTCCAAAGCAAAGGTCGGAGGCCCGGCTGCAAATCTTTTGAATCAGATCATTGGCTCACAAAGCGGTTCCTCGCTATCGAGGCAGACGCTGCCACTCGAAGCACAATCGAATGACCTCACACCATACACGGGTGCATGGACCGATGTGCAATTGAATCATTTGCTTCGCCGATCGATGTTGGGTGTTCCCTTCAGTCAGTATACAACCGCCAAAGCTATGGGGACGATGTCTTCGGTTGTAAACAAGCTTCTTGACAACACATTGCCGCTGCCCGCGAAATTTGCTTCGTATCTGGATGAGTATCTAACGGTCGATTCAAAAATCACAGATCCCAATCTACGCTACATCGATAGCAACAATAAGCAGCGCCTGGAAGTGATGCGCACACAACAGGTTGTCAATTGGTGGTTTGATCTGATGGTCAAGGAGAATCTCTCTATTCGCGAAAAGATGACGCTCATGTGGAGCAATCACTTTGTCACCGGCACCGATGCAAATCGGCACGCAGGTCATGCGTACACCTACAATCAGATGCTGCGAGCGAACTCGCTTGGAAATCTGAAAACGTTTGCGTATGCGATGGCGACCGACCCGATGATGCTCGTCTATCTCAACGGCAATCAAAATTTTTACGGTAAAGATCCGATGACCGGCCGTGGATCAGGGAGTCATATCAACGAAAACTTTGCGCGTGAACTGATGGAGCTCTTCACGCTCGGCCTCATCGATCCGAAGACGGGCAAGCCAAACTACACCGAGGCCGATGTGCAGAGTGGCGCGAGTGCACTCACAGGATGGGCACCAACTGTTGTGGCTCCGTTCACAGGAGTGTTCTATCCAACGTCCCATGATGCGACACCGGTGCAGTATCTCGGTTCGACGCTTTCGAATCCATCACTGCAATCGGTGCTCGATACGATCTTTGGTTTGGGTCAAGGGTACAATGTGGCATGGTTTATTTGCCAGAAGATCTATTGGAATTTTGTTTATTACGATTCCAGCTCAGCATCGAGTCAAGGTGTGATCGACGCAATGGCGAAGCTACTTCTTCAAAGCAACTGGGAGTTGGTGCCGGTCATGAAGGCATTGCTGAAGAGTGATCACTTCTATGATGCGAACGTGATCGGCTCACAACTAAAGAGTCCGACCAATTGGGCGGCAGGGATCGTGCGCGAGTTTCAATTGACGTATCCCGCATTCAGCAATGCCGACGCAACTGTGAGCGGTGTCGATGGAAAGGGCATCAATACCTATACTGATCCGAATCTTACGCTTTCTTACATTACCAACTCGATCATGGGGACAGAGCTTGGACAGATGCTACAAAATCCTCCGAATGTAAAAGGATGGCCCGGAGGTGAGAACTGGATCAGCACAGGGACCTTCCCGCTACGCGAGACCGTGAGTCTCGGTGTGCTCGCAAATACTTTTGACGGTTCGGCGAAGGTGCGTGGAATAAAGATCACTTTTGCACCACTCACCTGGATCAATTCCATTCCGGGTGCGGCGAACATGACAAGTGTGCAACTCGCAGCCGCCGCCGAAGCGCTAACAATCGCGTTGCAACTCGGACCGAAAGAGACAGCAACACTCTATGGCGCTTTGAATTTCCTAAAGCTACCCGAGACCGACTTCTATCTGAAGGATATATACGTACAGCAGTTCGCGGAGCTTATCGCGCAACTGCCGGAATTCCAACTCTTGTAATTCCACATCTATCAATCATCGATATAATCTCAGATAATTTTCTACAAGTGTACTTCTACAAGTGTACAACGTATAAGGAAGACAAGTTATGAAACGTCGTGACTTTTTGAAACAAGGATTGACGATCGGTGTAGCTGCGAATGCATTGCCACTGATGCTCGGTGGTTTCCCGATCAAGGCGCTAGGACGATCACCCTTGCGCTCGGCACTCGAAACACAGGGTGGCACGAATAACAATGTACTCGTGATCATTCAGCTCGCAGGTGGAAATGATGGATTGAATTGCGTTGTCCCGTATTCCAATCCACTCTATAAGACGATGCGTCCAACACTCGGACTGGACAAGACTGCCGATGGATTGCTCGTGTTGCCGGATCATGACACGCTCGCGTTTCACGGTGGAATGGATGGAATGCTCGGCATGTATAACGCAGGAAAACTCGCACTACTCCAAAACGTTGGATATCCTGCCCCAATTCTTTCGCACTTTCGAGGCACCGATATTTGGAACACCGCGACCGATAGCGGTATCTACTCGACGACCGGTTGGGTGGGGCGTGTGCTCAACGATCTGAATCCGGGATATCCACCATCCGTGATTCCTGCGGGAAGTCAGCCGCTTGCAATTCAATTCGGTAGCTCGCTCAGCAATCTCTTCCTCGGACAAAATGGAGGTATGGGAATTGCGATCAACAAACTTCCGACGACCGATAATCCGAGCACGCACTTCTATGATGCATTGCCTGCGAATCTGACGAATCCCTATAAAGAACTTGGATACGTTCGCTCGATTCAGGAAGAAGGGGAAGTATATTCGACGAGCCTCGTGAAGCGCTCGGTGAATACGAACAAAGTGGATTACACAACGCTCGCTCCGAACAACACACTCGCAACGCAGCTTTCCTATGTAGCACAAGTGATTGCCAGCGGATTTACGACGAAGATATTTCTGGTCACGCTCGGTGGCTTCGATACGCATAGCAATCAGTTGACCGACCAGGCAACGTTGCTCAAGCAGCTTTCGGAAGCGACAAGCGCTTTCCAGCAAGATCTTGAAGCCTTTGGCGTTGCGGACAAAGTGGTCACGATGACCTACTCCGAATTTGGTCGCAGACCGCTCGAGAACGGCTCCGGCACCGATCACGGAACCGCAGCACCGCACTTTGTATTTGGCACGCAGGTGAAGGGCAAAGTCTACGGAGCGGATCCGAACCTCGCAGCGACCGCACTTGTGAGTGGAAACCTTGCGTATGAAACCGATCACGATTTCCGAAATGTCTATGCAACGATGCTCAACGAGTGGTTGCTCGGTGGCAGCACGACCGATAACATGACGGAGATCAACAACGTACTCTCAGCAAGCAATGGGCACACCTATTCAACGACGAATACATGGACGAGCCTCGGTATCATCAAACCGCAAGCCGGCGTTGCAACGGGGCAGCCTTCGAGCATTGGTCTCATGCTAATGCAAAACTATCCGAATCCGTTTGTCGCATCGACTACGATCGAATACGCGCTTCCAGAACGCACTGCCGTCGAGCTCAGTATTTGGAACACAGCCGGTGAAGAGGTTGCGCGTATTGTCGATGGAACACAATCGAGTGGCATTCACTCTGCCGAGTTCGCATCGGGTCGTTTGCCGAGTGGCGCCTACATCTATCGTCTCAAAACACCAACAACGCAAGTCACGAAGCAGATGGTGATCGTAAAATAAAATGTGTGGACACTAATGTCGGTTTCGATTTTCTTTGTGTGTTTTCCGTCTAACAAAAGTGGCGGACTCTGTAGAAGAGTCCGCTATTTTGTTTTGTCGAAGATTCTAAATTAGATTTATGAATCCGTAGAGAAAGCAGAAAAGCTTTACCCCTCCGGCAATCGCTTTTCGACGAAGCGGGCGATATAGAAGAGGATAATTCCGAGACCGGCGTAGAGGTATTCGTCGCCCATCGAATTTCTTGCGATACCGAGCGTGAGTCCGACGCCAGTAGTCGCGATGCCGAGTGCTTGCAGCGCTTTCAAAAGATTTCTCATCGTGTTACGACCTCCAAAATTTCCATGAACGGCGAGCCTTGAGTTTTTGGATCAGTTGATCGCGCGTTGTGCGATATTTAAATGCGAGTTTGCCATTAATCAGTATCACCGGAATCTTGTCCCAATAGAGATCATACATCGCATCACCTTTTCGGATCTTCACGATCTCGACATCGAAATCGAAATACTCTTTCGCATCTTCGATCTCCTCGAACGCCTCATCACATAGCGAACAGCCTTCTTCTTTCGTGATAAATGTTAGGATCGGTCGATCGGTCGTAGGTTCAGGCATAGCGTTTATGCGGTCGCTCCTTTTGGCTCGTGAAAGCCGCGCTTTAGGAAGATGCTACCAATGACAATCATACCAACCGAGATCCACTGCGCCATAGAGAGTCCCCAATAGAGTGGATTGATACGAATGAACTCGATCATCAAGCGCTCAAAGCCCATGACGATCAGCGTGAGCATGAAGAGCTTACCGTGAATTGCTTCGAAGGCAGCGCGTTTGCGCCAAAGAAATATAAAAGCGATGACGCAAAAAAGTGTTTCGTAGACCGGTGCCGGATGCACGGTCACGACTTCATCGAAGCGCGTGATCTGTTGCCCAAGTTGATCTACGCCACGCGAGATCATTCTGAGCGAGTCATACGCCCAGGCCGAACGCGCTGCGCTATCTTTTGCAAAATAATCCGAGAGCGTTGCAACAGGTTTTGCCGTGCCTTGCGGATAGGACATCGCCCACGGAAGCCTCGAAGGAATTCCGTAGTCACCGTCACCTGCGAGCTGACAACCGATTCGTCCGATACCATAGGCAAGCAGAACGGTCGGCGAGATCATATCGGCAAAAATCAGAAACGGCACCTTACGGCGCTTGAGGTAAGCGTAAATCCAGATCGTCGCGACAATGAATCCACCATAGAACGTCAGCCCGGCAGGGGAGATGATCTGATGCACCGGATCCGCGACAAAATCCTGCCAGTTCTCAAGAATACTGAATAGCTTCGAACCTCCAACTCCACCGAGCAACGCGATCATCGTGATCTGCGAAGAAATGCTCTCGTCCATCTTTCGACGTTTGAGCTCGGAGGTGAATAGATAATTCGCCACCAAAAATGCAATCGCAAGCATCAGGCCAAAGCTATAAAGCGTCAGTGGTCCGATCTTCAAGATCACAGGATACATGGAGTAACGGGTCTAAATGTGTGTAAGCGTCGCAATGAACTCACCGGCAAAGTTACCGCTTCTGCTGAACGCTTTTTTCATGGGAAGAATCTCGCAAAACTCGCGGATCATCAACGCACCAAAACTTCTTTCCCCAAGAGGAATCCGAGACCGAAGAACACAGCGGCGCGGAATTGTGGCTGACCGCCGACAAGGACTACTGCGGTCGAGGCCCCGTATTCAATTCCAAAATCCGAAAATCTTGTTGCGCGTAAACTGCCGAGCTTTATTCCCAGCCCGAATATTGGCTGCAATTCTCGATCCGAGTTTCGATCTTTTTCACCTCCGGCTATCGCCATCCAATCGAAGTATCCGCCGGTCGGGGCTTCGCTGGAAGCGTTGAACTGCCGAAGCGAAAAACTAACGAGCGCTTCTTGTCGATCGATATAAGGATAATAGCCACCCGCGATCGCGTAGCCTAAGTGAGCGGATTTGCGAAATGAAAATTCCGCACTTGCGCTGAAGACCAGATCAACATTGCCGTTCGGCACAATATCAAACATCGTATTGATCGGCGTAACCACAAACGCGCTGCTGTACTTCGTTTGAAATCCATCCAAAGTATTGGCTTGTGCTCGCGAGAGTCGCGGTACAAAACCTATTGCCGAAACGAGAACGATCAGGTACAAAAGTAAACTTGGGCGCATATTAATATGACACTTCATCGAGAAAAACAACTTACGGAATTGCCAAAGAAGTCCCAATGGGTCAATAGGTACGTAGATTTGCACTAATCCTAAGACGAGAGTTGCAGTTAACGCTACGCAAAAGTTAGTGTCAGAAGAACAAAAACGGCTGAACCCGCTACAGATCCGGCTTATTCCGATCTGGCGAAAAATCGAAGCACGCCCCGGAATTGCGCTCGTCGTAATTCTATTTTTGACTGCGCTTCTTTGGATTGGCGTTTCTGCGGTTTCGTTTGCAACCGACGATTA
>JBDTCS010000030.1:0-26440 GCA_039923455.1 Kapaibacterium sp. (SeqCode)
TTATTTTTCTTCGTTTCGTTGCGCTTTTGTTCTTTCACGGTGGTCGTGTATATTTCGTAACTATGCAAAGATAAACAGTGCGCGAATAGGAATGTGCAATTACGCCTCTTTTACGACCACACCTTAAGGATACGAAACCGCGCAGCAAGCAGACGTTCTACCCCCCGCTCCGTAGGAGCGAAACATTTGTAGCCGTCGGTTTCAACCGGCGGTATGAGGATTTGTTTTGTATTAGAGCTCCGTAGGAGCGAAATATTTCCTACGATGGTAGCGCGAACAACCGTGGATGACATACCTTCTCGATTATATTGCAACTGGCTAATATTACGCTCCTACGGAGCTTTGGATTTGAATGACTTTTCCACCGCCGGTTAAAACCGGCGGCTACAAATATTGCGCTCCTCTGGAGCGGAGGGACGGCGAATGAATCAGCGCGACGTGAGGAAGAGATACCGTCGCAATCTTTCGTCCAAAGCATAAAGGGAAATTGCTGGCGCAAATTGTTCGCGTAATCTTAGTGCCGAAGGCACGGCATACTCACAGCCCAGGACGAAGTCCGCACCAGCGGACGGAATCCTTGGTTTGCAGATCTCCCCGAACCCAGAGTCCGCCGCGGCGGACGGTGTCTTGCGTGTCACCGGATTCACACCGCCCTTTCAGGGCTCATCGGACAAAAACCTTCTTGACCCAGGATTGCGTCCGCCGAGGCGGACTCCATCCTGGGCTGCGAATACACCGCCACTCCGTGGCTAAGAAATTCTGGGCGGCGAGTATACGGCTACTCCGTGGGTATAACCCATGACCCGCGCTACTATTCATCCGGGCATAGGGTAATGCGTTTCTAACCTATCGTAGAAGCGAAAGCCGTATTTTTGTAAGCGATCGGGGAGCCGAGTGCAAGCCGAAAATACCAAATCAAAATAATTCTATAGAATCCGCCATCCATGCCGACATCAACTGCTGCCACCACACCCGAAGCATCGCCCGAACTTGAACAGCTTTGTATCAACACTATCCGATTCTTGGCCGTCGATGCTGTGCAAAAAGCGAACAGCGGTCACCCAGGCGCACCGATGGGAATGGCGGCGATTGCGTATACACTTTGGACCAAGCATCTCAGGTTCAATCCGAAGAATCCGGGTTGGGCGAATCGCGATCGCTTTGTGCTTTCCAACGGTCACGCATCGATGCTGCTCTATAGTATGCTCTATCTTACGGGCTACGATGTATCGATCGATGACCTGAAAAATTTTCGTCAATTGGGAAGCAAGACCCCCGGTCACCCAGAGCTTGGAATCACGCCGGGCGTTGAGGTCACGACTGGTCCGCTCGGTCAAGGTTTTGCAAATGGAGTTGGATTAGGTATCGCCGAGCAATTCCTTCGAAGCACATTCAATCGTGCCGGTCATGACATCCTCGATCATCGCACGTATGTTTTTTGCGGTGACGGTTGTTTGGAAGAAGGCATCTCAAGCGAGGCTGCATCGCTCGCTGGTCATCTGGAACTTGGAAAGCTGATCTACTTTTACGATTCGAACCAAATCACAATCGATGGCTCGACGCGCATCGCGTTCACCGAGGATGTGCATCAGCGCTTCGAAGCGTATCGCTGGCATGTCGAAGAAGTCTATGACGGCAACGACGTCGAGTCGATTGACAAAGCAATTCGTTCGGCGCAAGGCGTGCTCGATCGGCCTTCGATAATTATTTGTCACACCCATATTGGCTACGGCAGTCCCAATCGTGTGGATACTCCTAAGGCACACGGCGCTCCACTTGGCAAAGAAGAGGTCGCACTTACGAAGCAACATTTGCATTGGCCGCTTAGTCCGGAATTTCTTGTGCCGGAAGAAGCACTCGCAATTTTTCGGATTGCCGGTAAGCGAGGTGAAGCGTTAGAGAAAAATTGGAATGAACAATTTGCAAAGTTTCAAAGTGCATTTCCTGATGTTGCAGCGCAACTAACTCTGGCTCTCAGCGGTGCACTCGCGGATGGCTGGGATTCTGAGTTGCCAACCTTCGATCCGAAAGATGGACAAGTATCTACGCGCACTGCAGGCAACAAAGTGATGAACGCAATCGCAGCCAAGGTGCCAACGATGATAGGTGGCTCAGCAGATCTCATCGAGTCAAACTTTACAAAGCTCGAAGCCTATCCTGAGTTCGAACCGAGCGAACTTACAGGCGGAATTTACTCCGGGCGTACGATCAACTTTGGTATTCGTGAGCACGCGATGGGTGCGATCGTGAATGGAATGTCTGCGCATGGCGGCGTACACCCATTCGGTGCGACGTTCTTTACATTCAGTGACTATATGCGACCGGCGGTGCGGCTTGCAGCGCTTTCGAATCATCATTCGATCTTCGTTTGGACGCATGATAGCGTTGCGCTCGGCGAAGATGGTCCGACACATCAGCCGATCGAACATCTTGCATCGTTTCGTGCGATGCCGAACATGACGCTAATCCGTCCGGCTGATGCAAACGAGACTGTTGAAGCATGGAGACATGCGATGAGGATGAAGGGACCGGTCGGTCTCATACTCACCCGTCAAAAACTTCCAGTGATCGATCAAACGAAGTATGCGAAGTCTTCGGGACTACATAAAGGCGCGTACGTATTGTCCGAAGCAGCGAATGGAAAACCCGAGATGCTACTAATCGCGACGGGTTCGGAAGTGTATCTTGCGCTCGAAGCACAAGATGCACTCGCGAAAGAAAATATATTCGCACGCGTTGTGAGCATGCCGAGCTTTGCATTCTTTGCGGCGCAAGATGAGAGTTATCAAGATGAAGTATTGCCACCAAGCCTCACGTGCCGACTCTCGATAGAACTTGGTGCATCTCAAGGTTGGGAGCGTTGGGTCGGAGCCAGTGGTGCGAGCCTCGCGATCGATCACTTCGGCGCTTCCGCACCGATCGAAAAAATACTCGAAGCCTTCGGATTCACAACAAAGAATATCGTCGCACTCAGCAAATCTTTACTCAAAGATCCGAAAGGAACGCAGCGAGCGTTGCGTGCATCGAATCGAAAACACTGAGAAGTTTTCGATCTGCGTCGAGTCATCCCTAAGTTGTATGATGCCTAAACCATATTATGGTATACGGCTTGCACATCATCATCTTCTTCGAGATTCTCGATTAGCTCGAGCACTTCTTCTTCTGCCTCTTCGGAGAGTTCTTTCGTCACGGTTGCCATGCGCTGAAGCTCGGCACTTGTGACTGGAAGCTTTTTCTCTTCGAGCGCTTTTTGCATCGAAGAAAAATCGTTGAACGAAGTGATGATTGTGATCTCGTTACCTTCGAGCATGATTTCTTCTGCGCCAAAATCTATCAGCTCAAGTTCGAGCTCATCCATCTTGAGTCCTTGGGCAGCTAACTTGAAGACGCCTTTGCGGGTAAACATAAAATCGAGCGAGCCTGCCATTCCGAGCGTGCCACCTGCACGTGAAAGCCGCATACGAACATTTGCGACCGTTCGAGTCGGATTGTCGGTCGCGCATTCGATGATCATTGGTACGCCATGCGGTGCATAACACTCATAGATGATCTCCTGAAAATCCTGCTCTTCTTTGGACGATGCCCGCTTGATCGCACCCTCGATCCTGTCCTTGGGCATGTTGACACCTTTGGCATTCGTCATCGCTATTCGAAGCCTGGCGTTCGAAGCCGGGTCGGCACCGCCGAGCTTTACGGCGATAGCGATTTCCCTACCCAAACGGGTAAATGCCTTTGACATCTTGTCCCAGCGCTTCATTTTGCGCGCTTTTCGCAGTTCGAATGCTCTACCCATGGTTGCCGAAATTCGTCGTGTGGTACTCCAATTCTTCAGAATGAATTGCAAATTTACGGCTCGATTGGCTCCTCTCCGTGATCTTGACTGAGGCCTTTCGCTAAGGCTGCCATATTAGGCTGTCTATCGGTGCACTAAAGCCACCGGTTTCTGCTTATATTGTAGCGTTGTGTTCGAGCCGAATCGGTGCCCGATTGATACGGCCGGAAACAAATGTTGTCTTTACGAGTGGCTCCCTCTTTTGGTCGCTCGCAGTGTAAGTGTTGTGTGTGAGTACATACTTTGGTTGGAAGTACATGCTGTGCAAACGGTCTGTATGCTCTACACCACCTAAAGTACATTTGCTTTTATGAAGCATGCGTATCGTTAGATACTCTTTTCTCGCGTTGCTACTTATCGGCAGCGTACTTGGCTCAACGATGGATTCCGCTCGTGCGCAATGGCAAAATCTGCATACGTTTTCTTCTGCCGTGAGTTGTATCTATTTTCTACCGGGACCTCCACGCGTAGGATTTGTTGGATGCACAAATGGAAGTGTCTATCGCACAGTCGATGCAGGACTGAACTGGACGCACTGCAACACGAATGGTGCGTTCATCACCGTTTCCAGTTTTTGCTTCAAAGATTCCGGTATGGGTTGGTTCACCTGTGGCGTAACGAACGGCGGTTACACCGGTTGCTACTCGACGCTCGATGGTGGACAGAATTGGCAACCGACAAATCAGAACGGACCGAAATCTTGCGTCTTCTACAATAAGTTATCGCATCGCCTCTTTTTGGTTGCGTGGCAATCGAACATGACTTACAGTGATGACGACGGTGCAACATGGAGTTCGAATCCTTTTCAAACCTACAACGGCGCAGCATTCTTAACGGACTCTGTCGGCATGATCGCGAATCGTGCGACCGGCTCCGCGTTTCTCAAGACGAATGATGGAGGGCTTACTTGGACGAACTCCAGCGTAACTTCTGAAACGTGGCAACCACTTGCCATTCCTTGCTTCGGAAGTTATTTTGCACTCAGTGAGGTCTCCGGATTTCTCTATCGCTCCGACGATAGTGCTAAGACGTGGCAACACATCAATACGTTTGGTGCAAACCCACCTCGAAGCAATGGCACACTCGTTGGAGACTACTACCATCTGATCGCACAAACAATCGGAGGCATCTACATCTCTGCCAATCAAGGCGTGTCATGGAATTCGCTCGGAGGCCCTGCTGCGGCTTCGCAAGATAGAAGATTCTATTTCGCGAATGGTGTCATTTTCGCCGCCGATGGAGCCGGCACCGTCTATTCCTACAATCTCGGAATTGCGCCATCAACCTCTCGACTTGGCATTTCTATTGATACTCTAATACTGCATTCGACCCAATGCACGAATCAAGATTCCTTGATTCGTATCAGCGGGCCGGGTGGGTGTGAAAGTGTGACGTTGCTCGGAATCACATCCAGCGATACGAATAATTTTTCTGTCACAGCGTCCGTCGCGTTGCCAAGTCCGGTACTGCCACCCGTTCGACTGCATATCATCTACAAGCCGAGTGCCGCCGACCGTGCGGCAGGTAAGGATAGCGCTGGTACGTTGATTCGAGTGCATTACTCGATTGTCAATGATATTCATGACACGACAATCTATGTAGTCGGTTTGCAAAATGCGATCAGCGCGCTTTCGATGCGCTCTACGAATATCGTCTCGACGCTTGCGAAGGCGTGCTCTGCACGCGACACGGTGTTCTATCTTTCCAATCCAAGCTGCGACACGCTTTGGCTCACTCGCGCACTACTTGGCGATACCAGTCACTTCCACGCAACGGTTGGGAAATTTCCGATCGCGATTGCTCCGCATGACAGCATACTGATCGACGTATCGGAGTCTAGCATTACGCCGGGTACGTTTAACACTTCGCTTGATCTGACGTTTCGAAATATTTCACGTTCGCGCGATACAACGCTTGCACTTTCACTTCGCGTGTTGAGCGGTGATCGTCCTGCATTCAACACTCGCACGATCACGATCGCCGATCCGTGTACGCCAACCGACACATCGCTCCTCGTGATAAACACTGGCTGCGATACGCTTACGATAAGTTTTGCAGAAGTGATCGGGACCACCGATTTTCATCTCTCCCAACAACATTTTCCGATTCGCTTATTGCCCGGTCAGATACTTCGGCTACCGATAGTTTCAACTTCTCAGCGCGCGCTTCAAGTTGTTGGCGGTGTCAGCCTGTACATGACGTATCATGGTCTTGCGTATGATACGATTCTTGGAGTGTCGTTTGCACAAAACGTATCAAAGTTTCCGACGTTCAGCGCACCGAGTATAACTTTTCCCGATCCGTGTGCAAATATCGACTCGTCTTTCCTGATCACGAATCCGGGATGTGATACGCTCTTCATAACCGCCGGGTCCATTTTGAATGCACCCGATTTTTCACTTGATACCGGTGCGCTTCCGATTGCGCTTGCCCCTGGTAGCAGCACTCGACTTCGTGTGTTTTCGAAAACGCATACCAAAGAATCTGTTTCGGCAAGCATCGCTCTTGCGATGCACTATCACGGGTTGCCAATCGATACGGTGCTTGCGACTCTGATCTCTGTTCGAAGCAACGTTACGCCACAAGTAAATATTTTTCCGCGTAATCCTGATGCAGGCATTACGAGTATTTGTGTTTCGCGAGATATTCTGTTTACGATTAGAAATCCGCTTTGCACGGTCGTCACGCTTGATTCGCTTTCGCTATCGAGCGTGAGTGGTACATTCACGCTCATGCAAGCTCCCGCATTCGGACGCAAGCTTCAAACGGATGAGTTCGATACGGTTATTGTTCGATTCGCTCCGCACAGTTCCGGTGTGTTGAAGGCTTCGCTCCTGCTGCATCTTAGTCTCAATGGTAAGGTGCTCGATACGCTCGTTGCTATTTCTGGAACAGGGAGTTCGAAGCTGAGTGCTACGATGCTCTCGAACACACTTTCATTCGATACGCTGACGCCATGTCTTACGCAAACGCTTTCGACCTATCTCGTCAACACGAGTTGTGACAGCATCAAACTCGCGGGCTTGCTTCCTCTGCATGGAAAAGGCTTTGCGATACTATCTCCTGCAATTCCGCAATGGATTCACGTGGGTGATAGTGTGCTTGCAACAATTCTGATGGCTCCGACTTCGACTGGCATCGCGAGTGACTCGGTTCAATTCGAAATCACCGACGGTAAATCTGCGAACATTTATTATGTGTTGTCGCTCAGTGGTTTCGTCGTGCAGCCACCTCACCATGCAGGACTAAGTGCAGCTGCGATGAAGATGGATAGTCTTGCGGGATGCAGCGCCGCGGACACAACGATCACGCTTCGCAATCTTGCCTCATGCGATTCGCTCTCGATTAGTTCTATCGCGATCAACGGCTCGACTGGTCTTTCTTTGCAAGATCTTCCGAATTTACCATTGACACTCGGGCCGGGAGATAGCATTGTGCTTCGTGTGCATGTTCGTACGGGCGATCATGATCGAGTTATCGGTTCGATCGATATTCGCGGTAATGGTTTCGATACTTTGATTGCTGTCGCAGCGAGTGCACGTGTAAGTACCGGCAGCGACTTTGCGATGTTCGTCGAGAAGTCACGCTTCCGAGTAAAGAGTTGCGAGTCTGATCTCTCGACCGTTTCGGTTCTTAACGCCGGTTGTTCGGCTGTTGTGATCGATTCACTTTCGCTGTTCGGACTGCTCACTTCGACGTCACGTTTTCATTTCGCACCGATGCCGACGCTTCCGATCACGATTGCGCCTGGCGATAGTGCTCAGTTCACATTCGCGTTTGATGCTGGCAGTGTTGGTGATACATCGGCAACGCTTGTTATAGGTTCGAACAACGCACGTGCTTTCAAACAAACACCTCTCTTCGGATCGGTTACACCTGCACCAAAAGCACGCATCGAATTGCTTAGCGAGAATGGTGTCAAAAATGTAGAAGATACCGCAGCTGCAACTACTATGGTCGTTGCGAGCATCAAGGATAGCATTCCCGCGAGTGCCGAACTTTTGACGGTTTCCTTTGCGATTACATTCAATGATGATATGCTTACTCCCGAGCCAGCAATCGCCGTAATGGGTTGGAGCATCGCAAAACAACTCACGACACGCGGCCGAATCGAACTGACACTTACACGAATTGGGACCGCAGCACTCGCGGCAAATACACCGCTAGCGTTGTTCCACTTTCGACTTAGCATTTCCGATTCGCTTGCCACAAACATTTCACTTAGCGAGCCACGACTCAATGAACTTGATTCGAATTATGCTCGCTGCACGCTAAGCGCACTCGAGCCAACACCGGTTTTGGTTACGCTCACAACCAGTTGCGGCGATAGCCTAATACATGCAGCACTTTCGGGCGGTTCGATTCTTCGCGATCTTACGATCCATCCGAATCCAACACTCTCGCACTCCATAGGCAACGGGGTCGTGCAATTGCACTTCATTCTCGAGACGAACGCAATGGTGCAAGTTGTGATACTTGATGCACTCGGCAAAGCGACTTCGGCACCGCAGAACTTCGCATTAAAAACGGGCACGCAATCACTCCCGATACCGGTTCACACTCTGGCCCAAGGTTCCTATTTCGTTCGCGTAACGTCAGGTAGTACGAGCCGAGTTGTGAAGATGTCCGTAAAGAAGTAGAAAATCTATCATGTTGCAGTTGGTAGGATACCGCTCGTTTGCGATCTACCCTTAGTTATTTATGAAAGCAATTGCTTTTTTTGCGGCGAGTCCTACGTATCAGCTTGGCAGCGGTCGTCACTTCCGTGATTGCGCTCCTACTGATGACGGAGTTCGCACAGTCACAGTGGCAATTGGTTCAAACGTTTCCAAGCCCGATCACCGTCCCGTATTTCGTCCCAGGTTTTTCAGGCTATGGTTTTGTCGGATGCTTGGATGGCACAGTGTATCGCACAATCAACGGCGGACAAACCTTTACGAGTGCATCTATCAATGGCTCACCATATCGCATAAACTGCTTTACGTTCAAGGATTCCCTGAATGGCTGGTTCTCGTGCGGAATCTCGAATAACACTGCGGTCGGTTGCTATCATACGACTGATGGAGGAGTGAACTGGTCACCCACAAATCAGACAAACGCGAAACCATCTCTTTTTTACAATCACACTTCAGGACTACTTTTTCTTGTCGGGTGGTATTCCCCGATGACATACAGTTCGGACGATGGCGTGACGTGGAGTTCGCTGGGGTATCAAGATTATAATGGTCCTGCGTTTGTTTCGGACAATGTTGGAATCGTCTCAAATACATTCCTGGCTGGTTCCAATTTTATTGCCACAAATGATGCTGGACTTACGTGGCATTATTCCACTCTGGCTCTCGAAGCTTGGCAACCTGTGGCTATTCCATGTACTTCTGAACTCTACGCACTGGCCGAAGGCTCCGGACAGCTCTATCGATCTGTTGATAGCGCTAGATCTTGGAATTTGGTTGCCTCGGTAGGCGGTGCGGAAACGGGCACGATCGTCGGAGACAAAGACCATTTGTTTTTTCACAGCGCAACTGGCCTCAAGGTTTCCATCGATCGAGGCGTAACATGGACTAGCATTGGTGGCCCGACAACGAATCAGGCCGACACTCGATTTTGTTACGCCGATGCGATTCTGTATGCACAGAGTAGTACGGGATCGTTGTATAGCTATCGAGTAAATATTGGACCGACATTTGATCGGATCCTGATGTCCAGCGATTCGGTCAAATTAGAAGGCCCTACGTGCACAGGAACTGACTCGCTCATAAATATCGCGACCACCAATCCCTGCGGATACTCTTCGCTCCTTAGCGTCAGCTTCGATGACACGCTAAGTTTTTCGGTGAGCTCGGCTCGAAAACTTCCCACAGATTTTGGTGGCTCCGTCCCGATACGTTTGCACTATAAGGGATCGCGGTACGGTGTCGACAGCATGCAGCAAATGCTGCACATCCATTATTCCGTACTGGATCAACCGCATGATACCGTAATTATTGTCACAGGAGTTGCTACGCTGAAGAATGCAGTGTCATTGGGCCTACCTTCGTGGAGTATCACGCATTCGAAGGCTTGCACGAATCAAGATACCATATTCTACATTCGCAACCGAACGTGCGACTCCGCTTGGATCACGAATGCGAAATTACTCGACACTTCTGCATTTCGAGTGGGGCAGATCAAAATTCCATTTGGTCTCGGTCCGAATGACAGCGTTGCAATTCACCTTAGCGCCGACAACCCGAGCTCCGGACTTTATACAACTTCACTCTCGCTTCAGATTCAGAATCGTATTCGTTCGATGGATTCGAGTATTCCATTGTCGTTGCGAGTACTCGCTTCACCGCGACCAGTCGTGACTGTTCCGAGTATAAGTTTCGAAAACCCATGCTTATCGCTTGATTCTTCGCTGCATATTTCAAATCTCGGCTGCGATTCACTGATCGTAACTTCGGCACAGATAATCGGCACAACGGATTTTACTTTCGCTTCGCCTCAATTTCCGGTGAATGTTTTGCCCGGTACCTCACTGCCTCTTCTTCTCAGTTCTGCTACCGAGCATAAAGAGCAACTGAAAGCGAGTGTGCGAATCAAGATGCACTATCATGGACTTTCGTTTGATACGATTCTGCCGATCACGCTGACGATGAAGTCTGATCGTGTTCTTGCGCTGGATGTTTCACCGAAAGTACCGAATGCAGGGTTCGTTAGCACTTGTCGTACAACAAATTTTCCGGTCTATATTCGCAATCCGCTTTGTGGTGAAGTCACGCTGGACTCGATATCGTTTGGTAAAAATATTTCTTCGTTCACTTTGCTTTCACTTCCCAAAACTCCGAAGCACTTTGGTGTTGGCGAAATAGATACGTTGAGCATTCATTTTGCACCGACCACCTCGGGCAACAACAAGTTTCCATTACACATCTATGTAACTCTCAACGGAAAGCAACTTGATACGGTGATCTTCGTATCGGGCACCGGAGTTTCGTCGCTTAACGCAACTCCCGCGCAGAATCCACTTGCGTTCGACACGCTCACATCGTGCCTCTCACAAACACTTTCGACTTGGCTTGTGAACACCGGTTGCGACAGTGTGAAGTTAAGTGCTCTCTTTGGGCTGCACGCAAAAGGATATCAGATCATCGAGCCATCGACGCCCGTTTGGATACATCTCGGCGATAGTGTCAAAATCACGATCGCTTGGAAGCCGCTTGGGACGGGTGATGCAGAGGATTCGGTCACCTTCGATTTGACCGATGGGAAAGGAGGCGAGATATTCCGCACACTTGGCTTGCATGGTTTCGCAGTTGCAGGTGCTCGGCATGTTGCGCTGAATATAAGTGCAATTCAACTCGATAGCATCTCCGGTTGTGCCGAACGAGATACGCTCATCGTGCTAAAGAATCTCGGCACGTGCGATTCGATTCGCATTGATAGTATCACGATCATCGGGGGTTCACAACTTTCTCTGACGGGATTGCCCGCACTTCCGATTACGCTGGGTTCTCTCGATTCGCTTTCGCTACAACTTACCATGCAACTTGGCAAACATGAACTGGCCACAGGTATCGTTCATATTCATGGTCCAGATTTTGATACTTCGATCATCGTGCATGTGTCATCGAATTCGAATGGCGGTGGAAGCCTCACAATACTTTCAACGCAAACGCAGTTCCGTGCAACGAGTTGTCAAACCGACGCAAAAACGTTTTGGATACACAACACCGGATGCGCGGTGATCGCGGTCGACTCGGTTTCCCTTGAAGCATTGCAAACCTCGAACTCACGATTTCATTTTTCTCCGATGCCCTCGTTGCCAATGCGTATTGCACCCGGCGACAGTACGTCGATTAGCATCACGTTTGATGGAACGGCCTTTGGAGATAGCTCCGCAAATTTTGTGATCGGTGCATCCGGCGCGGGAGTCTGGAAGAAGTTACTCCTTCAAGGCTCGATGGTACCCACTGCTGCAACACACCTTGACCTTCTCACACAGGCGCTTACGAAGCAAGCGTCGGATGTGGCAGGTGGCATCGTTACACTGCTCGTGCGAGTGAACGACGCTGTCGATGCATCGCTAAACTTGCAGACCGTCGCATTTACTCTGAGCTTCAACGATAACGTGCTCACTTCGACCAGCGTCACGCCTCAACTTGGGTGGTCACTCGCAAGCAATACGCTCACTCGCGGCACGATGCAACTCGTATTTGCACGCACAACCGCAACAACACTTTCCGCGAATACGCCGATTGCTAATTTTGGTTTTCGACTGACGATCAGCGATTCACTCGCGACGAATGTTCTGCTTTCGGCGACACACTTCAATCCGACCGATCCGATCTACGAAAAATGCACACTCGCTGTCGGCACAACTTCGGATGATCTCGTTCACGTAAGCATCGACACGCGATGCGGTGACAGCTTGATCTATGAGAAACTTTCGGGTCACTCGATCTTGGATGACATTTCGATTCACCCCAATCCCCTTCTCTCAAACTCGCAAGGATCAAGAAATGCAGAATTACAATTCACGCTCTCAGCCAGTGCAACCGTGAACGTCGACATTCTCGACGCGCTTGGTAGATCAACCGGTGCTTCGCACAACTATCAACTTCGCGCAGGCAGTCAAATAGTACCACTGAAGTTCAACGCAATTGGTCAAGGCTCCTATTTCGTTCGCGTAACTTTGGGAAACATAACGCGAGTTGTGAAGCTATCTGTCGAGAAATAATTCTGGGGATTCTGAATGGTAGATTTGATTGGCAGTTAGAAAGAGGGGTCTACCAATTGCGGTCTGCCTTTTCTTTAAACGAGTAAGGCGCTTCGCGTGTTTCACAAAATCCTAATCGCTATCGAAGCTGACTCAAATTCGCAATAATATTTTTCCACTTTAGGTGGATAAGATATATTGCGCTGAGTGAAACATCGCTTACTTCCCTCCGATCGCTTCGAGAATATTCCCGGATGGATCATAAAATTGAAACCAATAGTGACCTTTGGTCATATCGCGAGGTTCGGTTTGAACAAAATGCACACCGGCGGCTTGAAGCCTTGCGTAAAGAGCCGAAGCGGACTCTACTTCGAACGTAAACGAGGCTCTCGAAGTCTCTTCGTCGATCAGTGCTGGCTTAGCCCCACCTTCCAGATAAATTCCGAACTTATTCGCCCCGACATGAAAGAAGCACGCCTGCTCATCCATATCGACTCCGCGCTCAAGTCCCAAAACTTCGCCATAGAATTTCTGAGCAACTTTGTAATCGGTCGCATAAATATTTCCCGACATTATTCCCGTGATCATCTGGTGTGTAATGGGTTCGTGAAGCGATGCGCCAAGACTTTTGAACGTACCAGATAACCTCCGAGCCATTCGAAGAAGTTCGGTGTTAGGTATTCGCAGTTCAGAAGACAATTTTTACAGAAGACACTTTCGTAGATGACCAGTCCAGTTTCAACCGCGATCGCCGAAGCACTCGTGCGCGCTCGCGTAACTATCGCGACACACGTTCCGGGCTTTGGTGCGATACAGACATTCGCTGAGATCTCGCGACTCTTAGGCACTGAGCTCCCCGGTTCATTTCACGAAGAAGTCGCGTTCGGTATTGCGCATGGTGCGAGCATTGCTGGCAAGCGCGCAGTGTGTGTGATCAAATCGCACGGATTCGCAAAAGCAACGAATGCGATTATGGATTCGCTTTCGAGCGGCGTTACTGCGGCGCTTGTCGTTTTGGTTTTCGAGGATCGCGGTGGCACGCACTCGGATAACATCATTGATATCGAACCCCTCGTCGCAGGCACAGGCGCCCCGCATAAATGGGCCGAGACTGCATCTATCTATGCTGATGTGGAGCATGCGATCGCCGAATCCGAGCGACTCAAACTCCCCTATGTACTCATGATTGATGCCGATACGATCGACGCACTGACCGAGATTCCCGAAGCAAACAATTCACACGCGATCGCACCCACTCCCGAATATTGTCGCGACATTACACAAAACGTTGTCGTCCCGGCGTTTGGGAAATATCAGCGAGATGTATTACTTGCGAAACTCGCTGGCACCGATTGGGGGAAAGTCGAACGCCCGCACATTCCAGAACTTCCAACAGGACTTCCACCCGACTATCAGCGTGCCGTCGAGCCGTACTTGCCGATCTTCGAAGCGTTTCAGGAAATACCGAGCGATTTTGTGACGGGCGATACCGGAGTTTCGACGCTCTCTGCGCTTCCGCCTTACAATATTGTGAACGCGACAACGTATATGGGTGGAAGCATTCCACTTGGAATCGGTGCGACGCTTGCAGGATTTCAAAAAGTGTGGTCGTTCACCGGAGATTTTTCTTTTATTGCTGCGGGTCATCTCGGACTTATCGAAGCCAGACTTCGTGGCACACCGCTCAAGATCATTATCTTTGCGAATGGCAAAGCGCAAACAACCGGCGGACAACCGCTCGATCTCGATCTGATGGAGAATATACTTGGAGGTTACGCGCAATATGTTCGCCGCATTAAGGATCCGTTCAATCGGAGTGAGATCCTCACGGTGCTCGAAGAAGCAAGCGCAGCGCCGGAACTTCGCATCGTGATTGCAGAGTACACGAAAAGCAAACAATAATTCGCTCTCGGTTTGGCAAGCAGCAATTGGTGGCTCGATGATAAAGAAGCGGCACGCACGGAGCAAGCGCCCGAAGTTATTGGCGCGTACGTCCGACCAAAAATTCGTGCGATTCATTATGCCGCTCTGACACTGCTGCTATTTATCGGATTCGTGATTTGGTTTTGGTTCAAGATCGGTGCCGGACTTCCCTCGCTCGATCAACTCGAAAATCCGAAACCCGAGCTCGCTACGCGCATCATCTCATCCGACGGCGAAGTACTCGATCAGTATTACATCAAGAATCGCTCGACGGTGCATCTTCGCGATGTTCCGCATGATCTCGTCAATGCGCTCATCGCAACAGAGGATCGCGACTTCTATCATCACTGGGGCATCAATGTTTGGGGCGGACTTCGTGCGATCTGGGCTGATGTTGTGACACTGAGTCACCGGCAAGGTGCAAGCACGATCACGCAACAACTTGCGCGCAATCTTTATTTTTCACCTGCAAAAAATTGGATACGCAAAGCTCGTGAGGCCGCAAGCGCAATTCAGATCGAGCGTTCGCACACGAAGAATGAGATACTTGAGATGTATCTGAACGTCGTGAGCTTCGGTCGCGGAGCTTATGGCGTCGAGGCTGCGAGCCAAGTATATTTTGCGAAGGATGTTTCACAACTTACTCCTGCAGAATCCGCGTACCTCGTTGGGATTTTAAAAGGTCCGGAAAATTACGATCCGGACGACGACTACGATCACGCTGTCGCACGCCGTAACACAGTGCTCGACAACATGGTGAGCGCAAAATACTTGACGAAAGAGCAAGCCGAAGAAATCAAGAAAGTACCGCTCAAAGTAAAAGCAATCGAAGGCTATCACGGAATTGCTCCGCACTTCGCCGAGATGATTCGTCAAGATCTCACCAAGCGACCGGAACTCAAAGGCTATGATATATACCGTGACGGCTTGCTTGTCTATACCACGCTGAATGCCCAAATGCAACGCGCTGCCAATCGTGCAGTGACAGAGCATCTCGAATCATATCAGAAAGAGATGGTTGATAAGCGCTGGAATTGGTCGGCACACGCGGGCTTGCTCGATACCATTATCACGAAGGCGATACACACCGATCCCGATTATAAACAAGCGCAATCACAAGCAGCCAAAGAGCAAATCGAGCACGATCTTCGTGGCGATAAAGAATTCATCGATAGTGTGAAAGCGGCGGAGATACATATTCAAACTGGTTTTGTATGTCTCGATCAATCGACCGGACAGATACTCGCGATGGTTGGTAGTTCGAACTTTGCTTCGACGCGTTACGGACTCAATCACGTAACACAAATTCTGCGTCAACCGGGGAGCACGTTCAAAGCGATCGTCTTTGCTTCGGCGTTTGAACATGGTTCGACGCCGGAATCTATTGTCTCGAACGAACCGATCTCGATGCGTGACGGTGATCATTGGTGGACGCCAGGAAATTTTGAAGGCGAAGCTTCCGGTGGCTCGACAACAATTCGCAATGCGCTTATGAAGTCGATCAATCTTTGTGCGATTCACGGCATGCTTGATCTCACAAGCACCGTCGAAGTTGTTCGCATGGCGCATCGCATGGGAATACACGCTCCGATTCCTATCGTCCCTTCGATAGCACTTGGAACTGCGGAAGTAAGTCCGCTCGAACTCACAAGTGCGTATGGAATTTTTGGCAACGAGGGTGTTCGAGCTGTGCCCTATGCAATTGTTCGCGTCGAGGATCGCAACGGTAAGGTGCTCTATCGTGCAAAGCCGCAATTCGAGAACGTACTCGAACCGAATATTGCCGACATGATGACTTCGGCACTCGCGGATGTTGTCGATCGCGGCACAGGCTCGCGAATTCGCTCGCTCGGATTTAATTATCCCGCAGCGGGCAAGACCGGAACGACGCAGAATTATGCCGATGCCTGGTTTGTAGGATATACACCGCTCTTTGCGGCGGGTGTTTGGGTTGGCTTCGATGATAAACGTGTACTCTTCACTCCTGATGCAGGCCAAGGCGCACATGCGGCCGCACCGATTTGGGGCAAGTTCATGAAGTACACTTACGAAGCACTGAAGCCGAAGATCACACCGTTCACGCATTACACGCCGGTGAAAGATACATCGGCGATCATTGACACATCATTAGTGCAAAAGATCTCCCCTATCGAACAACGTCCGATCAATCTGCCACCGGCCGCACCACCAATTCAGCCAAAGGCACCCGCAGTTGCACTGCCAATCCCGATAAACGATGGCCGGCAAAAACCGGAGAAAGTGAATCCACCACCGAAGCCGATCCCGCATCATTAGAAGATAGATATCATCGACCGTCAGAGTGTACTCGCAACCAAAGATTTCTTAGCCACGGAGTGGCGGCGTACTCGCAGCCCAGGATGCAATCCGCGCAGCGGATGGAATCCTGGGTTACGAATCTTCCCTTACCCAAGAGTCCGCCGCGGCGGACGGCGTCGTCCGTGGCACAAAATTCACGCAGCCCTTTCACGGCTCCAAGAATAAAAAATCTGACGATCCAGGATTCCGTTCGCCGCGGCGAACCTCATCCTGGGCTGCGAGTATGCCGTGCCTCCGGCACTATGATGATGATTGCAATTTGCGCAAGGCCTCCCTCCGCGCCAGAGGAGCGCAATATTTGTAGCCGCCGGTTTTAACCGGCGGTGGCAGAACCAAAACAACTCAAAGCTCCGTAGGAGCGTAATATATTTACCATTTGCAACACACACGAATGTGTCGCTTTAACGGCGGAAAATATTTCGCTCCTACGGAGCTCCGATACAAAAGAAATCCTCATACCGCCGGTTGAAACCGGCGGCTACAAATATTTCGCTCCTCCGGAGCGGGGTAATATACCATTTCTGTCATGTTCTCAAATCAAATCCGTATGTGACGATCATTCTGCGCAGGAGAGCATACTAATCCGCTCCATAGGAGCGTGATATTTGTAGCCGCCGGTTTTAACCGGCGGTGGAAAAGTCCAAAAAATACCAAAGCTCCGTAGGAGCGAAATATTAGCCGGTTGCAATAGAATAGAGGGTAGTGATATACGCGCAGACTATGAATTCTTAGCCACGGAGTGGCGGTGTACTCGCAGCCCAGGATGAAGTCCGCCCGACGGACGCAATCCTGGGTCAAGAAGGTTTTTGTTCGATGAGCCCTGAAAGGGCGGTGTGAATTTTGCGACACGCAAGACGGCGCCCGCCGCGACGGGCTCTTGGTGCAGGGGAGATCGACTACCCAGGATTCCATCCGCATTGCGGATTTCATCCTGGGCTGCGAGTATGCCGTGCCTCCGGCAGTAAGATGACGACCGCAATTTGCGCAAGGCCTTTCTCCGCTCCAGCGGAGCGAAATATTTGTAGCCGCCGGTTTTAACCGGCGGTGGAAAAGTCATTCAAATCCAAAGCTCCGTAGGAGCGCAATATTAGCCAGTTGCAATATAATTGAGAAGGTATGTCATCCACGGTTGTTCGCGCTACCATCGTAGAAAATATTTCGCTCCTACGGAGCTCTAATACAAAACAAATCCTCATACCGCCGGTTGAAACCGGCGGCCACAAATGTTTCGCTCCTCCGGAGCGGGGTAAAATATCCTTTCTGGCATGTTCTCAACGTGGGCTTGGTCATTTTTTGAGAGTTATTGTTTGGGAGGATGTGTTGGGAGCGGGGACAATCATTTTTTGATACCAAACTACGCGTATGTACGGATCCGTAAAAGCTGAACTCACAAAAGAGCTTGATGAGATCAAGCAAGCTGGCCTCTTCAAGAACGAACGAGTGATCACGAGTCCGCAAGGCGTCGAGATCACTGTGCAAGGTCGTGCCGGAACGGTGCTCAACTTTTGTGCGAATAATTATCTCGGACTCTCGTCGCATCCCGATGTGATCAAAGCAGCACACGAGACGCTTGACGCGCATGGCTACGGAATGTCGAGCGTGCGATTTATCTGCGGCACGCAAGACGTGCATAAAGATCTCGAAACGGAAATCTCGCAGTTTCTTGGTACCGAGGATACGATCCTCTATGTCGCGTGCTTCGATGCAAATGGTGGAATCTTTGAGTGTCTTTTTTCGGAAGAAGATGCGATCATCTCGGACGCGTTGAATCATGCATCAATTATTGATGGCGTCAGACTTTCAAAAGCCAAGCGTTATCGCTACGCACATTCGGATATGTCGGAGCTTGAGAATATTTTGATCGAATCACAAGCACAGCGTAGAAGGATCATCGTTACCGATGGCGTTTTTTCGATGGACGGTGATATCGCAAAGCTTTCCGCAATCTGCGATCTCGCGGATAAATATAATGCGCTTGTGATGGTCGATGAGAGTCACGCGACGGGATGCGTTGGCAAGACCGGTCGTGGTGCGATCGAACATGAGAATGTTATGAATCGTATTGACATTGTTACCTCGACGCTTGGCAAAGCACTCGGCGGCGCGGCGGGTGGATTTACTTCCGGCAGGCAAGAGATAATCGATATGCTGCGCCAACGTTCAAGGCCGTATCTCTTTAGCAATACGTTACCGCCGCCAATCGCGGGTGCTGCATTGCAGGTTTTGCGAATGCTCAGCAAGACGACCGATCTGCGCGACAAGCTCGAAGTGAACACCAAATATTTTCGCGAGCAAATGACTGCCGCGGGATTTGATATCAAGCCGGGTGTGCATCCGATCTGCCCGATCATGCTGTACGATGCACCGCTTGCGCAGAAATTCGCTGCTCGGTTACTGGAGCTGGATATTTATGTTATCGGATTTTTCTTTCCGGTGGTTGCAAAAGGGCAAGCGCGTATTCGTGTGCAGATATCTGCAGCGCATGAACGCGAACATCTTGATCGCGCAATTGCGGCCTTCACAAAAGTCGGCAAAGAATTGGGAGTGTTGAAAGAGGCGGGAGTCGCAGCTTAGGACACCCCAAAAATCTATTTCAAATCTTTATGTCGGAAACAATCGACGGTGTGGTCGTTGACCATACCGATCGCTTGCATGAAGGCATAACATATTGTTGGGCCGACGAATTTGAATCCGCGAGCACGGAGTGCTTTGCTCATCGCTTCGGATTCTTTTGTTGCGGCCGGAAGATTTGATTTCGCATCTCTACCGTGCTGCAATGTCTTCCCATTCACGAACTGCCACAAGAATTCATCCAAGGTCTTGCCCTCTTCTTTTAATGCAAGGTAGGCAATCGCGTTTCCTTTCGCAGCGTTGATCTTTGCACGATTGCGAATGATCGAAACGTCCTGCATCAACTTCTCAATCTTAGTGTCTGAGTAGCGCGAAATCTTTTCAGGATCGAATTGATCGAAGGCTTTGCGATAGCCCTCTCGCCGTTTGAGAATTGTTATCCAACTGAGCCCCGCTTGTGCACCATCGAGAATGATCTTCTCAAAGAGGCGCTGATCATCATGTTCCGGTACGCCCCACTCGGTGTCGTGATAGCTGACATAGATCGGATCGGCACCGACCCACTTGCATCGAATAATTTCTTTTGACGATGACATGTTGCTTCTATCTATTATCTAATCTTTCGTAGCGCGAGCCTCTGATGGAATTTTGCGAGCGGCACATAAAAAAGGTGACGGATCCGCACACCTTAAGTGTCAAATGGCCCGCCACCCTGCAAGTAGTGATAAGGAAACTTTGGGATACTCGGCTTTCTACGGCGCCTCCTTCGGCTACGCTTCGTTCGGAGTATCGTCCCTTATAAAATGCATTCAGAGCCTAAATTAGTTCTGCTCTGAATGCGAAGTTCTAAGCTCTTAGTTCTGAAGCGTCGAAGCCTTTTCGACGGCTTCCTCGATCGTGCCAACCATGTAGAAGGCATTCTCGGGAAGGTGATCATATTCGCCGGCAAGGATCGCCTTGAAGCTGCGAATCGTATCTTCGAGCTTTACGTAGCGTCCCTTCAGACCGGTGAACTGCTCAGCAACGAAGAACGGCTGCGACAAGAACTTCTGCACACGACGCGCTCTTGCGACGGTCTGCTTGTCTTCGTCGGAAAGCTCATCCATGCCGAGGATGTTGATGATATCCTGAAGATCTTTGTACTGCTGCAAAATATTCTGCACACCGCGAGCGATACTATAATGCTCTTCGCCAACAACGCCCGGCTGAAGAATACGGCTCGTAGAATCGAGTGGATCCACAGCAGGATAAATACCAAGCTCGGAGATACTACGCGAAAGCACCGTCGTTGCATCCAAGTGAGCAAATGCCGAAGCAGGTGCGGGATCGGTAAGATCATCGGCGGGCACGTAGATCGCTTGTACCGATGTGATCGAACCCTTGTTCGTTGATGTGATGCGCTCTTGCAAACCACCCATCTCGGAAGCGAGTGTCGGCTGGTAACCTACTGCCGAAGGCATACGTCCGAGCAGTGCGGACACTTCGGAACCGGCCTGTGTGAATCGGAAGATATTATCGATGAAGAGCAATACGTCCTTGCCTTCTTCGTCACGGAAATACTCTGCAAAGGTTAGCGCTGTAAGTGCGACACGTTGACGAGCGCCTGGTGGCTCGTTCATCTGACCGAACACAAGTACGGTTTTGTCAAGCACTCCGCCCTCTTTCATTTCGAGGTAAAGATCGTTGCCCTCACGAGTCCGCTCACCGACACCACCGAACACGGAATAGCCGCCGTGATGCATTGCGATGTTGTGAATCAACTCCATGATCACGACCGTCTTACCAACGCCTGCACCACCGAATAGACCTGTCTTACCACCTTTGGAGTATGGCTCGAGCAAGTCGATAACCTTGATACCTGTTTCGAGAATCTCGGCTTTCGTCGAAAGATCTGCGAACGCAGGTGGGTCACGATGGATCGGCCAGCTAAACGGCGATTCGATTTGCGGACCGCCATCGATCGTCTGACCAATAACATTGATCAATCGCCCCAAAGAATTCGGACCGACCGGCACAGAGATCGGCTTCCCTGTATCAAATACCTTTGTGCCGCGGACCAGACCTTCGGTCGAATCCATCGCAACTGCTCGCACGCGATCATCACCCAAGTGCTGCTGCACTTCACACACGAGCACATCGTCAACGCCTTCGCTCGTCTTACGTGGAATTCTGACTGCGTTATGGATAGCCGGTAATTGACTGCCGGCAAAATCGATGTCCAAAACCGGCCCGATGACTTGTACGATCTGTCCTTCGTTCATGCGTGTCTCTGTCTCTAAATTAGCAAGGAAAACGTGCGGAAATTGGTCAAAATTGGCAGAAACGTTTGAATCTGCCTTTCTACCGAGCGTCCCAGTTTACTTGGTGTCGCGGGCGCTCGCAATCTAAGTCGCGCGGATAACATTCGGGCCTCGGATTGGGTTCTAAATCCATCGGTTTCATATTTTTTGCATGCGCAGCCGCCCTTTCGGTTGCATCCCCGTTGAAACAAGGAACGGTCTAACGGAACCGGTTCGTTTTCAGAAACCAGCGAGCTTCGTACCCCATCCTAAAATGCGTTGACTCAAAAGCCGAGTGTTGTTGTAGCTTCGCCAAAATATATTTCATGATGTTCCAAAACATTATTACGTCACGCCTTCCGATCAGGATATTTTTTTCTGTGCTTGCTTTGTGCTTGGTTCTGCATTCTGGTACACGAGCGCAGGTACCGACCGGTTCGATTATGTGGCTTCGTTCTGATAGCGGCGTCGTTGCGAACAACGGAAGCGTCTCGCGATGGAAAGATATGAGCGGGCACAGCAACGATGCCGCGCAAACTACACCCGCCGCTGAGCCGACCGTTGCACCCAAAGCTGCAAATGGATTGCCGGTACTTCGATTCAATGGTACAAGCTTTATGGTCGGAGCATCGGTGATGCCGGTGCATAGTGACTACTCGCTTACGTTCGTTACACGCATTAATAATTTTGCTACGACGAATAATGTTGTCTCGGGAGTGAGTCATGCGCACTATCTTGGCAATGATGCATTCGTAAAGGTTTTGCACAACACCAATTTTGCTACGCAAGCTGTTTCGACAATTCCACTCACAGCTGCGTTCAATGTTGTGACGATGACGTATCTCGAAAGTCGTCAGCGCGTGATGATCTTCGTGAATGGCAACCTCGCCGATACAGCGATCACAGACGCGAACACAGATCCGGTCATCGATCTCGGAGCATTTCAGCAATCGAGTTTTTTGCATGGCGATCTTGGGGAGATCGTGCTCTATAGCCGAGAACTGAGCAGCACCGATCGTCAGCAACTCGAAAATTATCTTGAGACAAAATTTGGAATTGCACATCCGGTCGCATACGCACCTCCTGCTGCCGGACCGCTACTGTGGCTTAAAGCAGATACCGGAGTAGTGGTTTCGAACGGCATCGTGACGCGTTGGCTCGATCAGAGTGGCAATGGATATGGTGCAAAGCAAGATACGCTAACCGCTCAGCCTACCCTTCTACCGAATGCGCAGTTCACACTTCCTGCTGTCCGGTTCAATGGCACGACAAATTTTATGGAGTGCGCTTCTGTGTTTCCGACAAACTCGGATTACAGCTTGCTCTACGTCGTACGTACGAATAATTTGGGTGCGACGAACAATATCGTCTCCGGCATATCACATGCGCATTGGCTTGGAGGTAATGCGTATCCGAAAGTGCTGCATGGCAATTTTAATACGCAGGCCGTCTCGAACATTCCGGTAGTGCAAGGCGAGTTCGCAATCATTACGATGACCTATCGTGATGCGCGTCAACGTGCGTCGATTTACGTCGACAGTTATTTCGCAGACTCCGCGATCGTTGGTGGAAACGCCGATTCTATTATTTATCTTGGTGCGTTTGCAAAAGGTAATTTCTTGAACGGTGATATTGCCGAGGTGTTGCTCTATAAGCGCGAACTCTCCGAGGCAGATCGCATTGCGTCCGAGACGTACCTATTTCGCAAGTATGGTATCGCACTTCCTCCACCACCGCCGATTCCGGATTCAACATTCAGCGATGTTCCGAAATCAGAGCAGCTGTATGCTCGCGATGCAAATGATTCGGCAACCGTGCATATCGCCGGTGCTACGAGGCTCACCGGCTTCGATTCACTCTACGTGAATATTACGAAGAACGGCGTAGCATGGAAGCACACAGCCGTGCCGCTTGCACTCGAACAGAATCTTTACAAGTTCAACGTTAATACAACGATCCATGCCGAGTTTAGCGAATACAAATACACGATCGGAGTAAAATCCGCGACGAAAGATTCCGTGCTTGCTGTTCGCGATAGTGTCGTCTGCGGTGATGTGTATATTATCGACGGGCAATCGAATTGTATCTTTGGTGGCAGAGTCGATTCGTATGAATTCGGCCGTACGTTCGGACTGAATGCTTCTGCAAATGGTCGCGACACGAGTTGGACGGTTGCACTTGCGGATGTTTCCGGTAACGGTCCCGATATCGGCGCATGGGCAATGCGAATGCAGAAAGATATACTCGAAAAAGAACAGGTACCAATTTGCATTATCAATGGTGCCGTCGGTGGTACCAGTATCGAACAGCACGCGCGCAATGCGGCCAATCCGTCGGATCGCAGCACGATCTACGGAAGTTTGCTTTATCGCGTAATCCAATCAGGACTTCAGAATAAAGCAAAGGCGATTTTCTGGTATCAAGGGGAATCAAATTCGATCGCAGGATACTATAATAATTTCAAGCAGCTCTATAATAATTGGCTGGGAGATTATCCATCGCTCAAAAAGTTTTACATTGTGCAGATCCGTGCAGGATGTGGCGGAGCGAGCGTGCATCGCGAGTTGTTTAGAAGTCTCGGAGACTCACTGCCAAACATCGTGCCCATTTCGGTTCAGGGGATTATCGGTCATGACGGATGCCACTATGCGGCATACGGGTATGATAGTATCGGAGTGCACATGGCACATCTTGTCGAGCGAGACTTTTACGGAGCAAAAGATTCAATTGATATTGGCGGTCCGAATATTCGCAGGGCGTTTTATCTTGATGCGACCAATTCGCAGATCGCTATTTTGTTTCGCGATGCGAAGACGGGGCTCATCACCACGAACGACAGTCTTGTTGGAGGTGTGAGTGTTTCGATGAAGGATGCATTTTATCTGGATGATTCACTCGCAAATATCAAGTCAGTTCGTGTGAGTCACGACACGGCCTATCTTACATTGATCGCTCCGTACCAAGCAACCACTGTTGGCTATATTCCGTATAACTATTCGAAGACCAGTGTCTTGTATGAAGGTCCGTGGATTCTGAACAACATGGGCGTCGGTGCATTTAGCTTTGATCACTATCCAATCACACCGCGACTTCCGGATGCAGTCGCGCAAAACATTACTGCATCGATCGACGATCCAATCGCGGTTCCGAATCCATTCACAAGCAGAACCGAACTGCGCATTTCACTTTACGACGCGACGCAAATGCAAGTCGTTCTCTATGATGAACTTGGTAAAGAAGTGCGATGCGAAACGCTCAGCACCCATGCCGGTGTGAACCTGATTCCGATGGAGCGACAAGATCTTCCGTCAGGTCACTACGAGTGCAATATCATAAGCAATGGTAGCGTGCGCATGATACCGCTCGTCATTCAGTAGCACACTTTTCGTACAGGGTTCCATCAATTTGAAGTGGTGGAACCCACCCTACGTAATTTGTGCTATTAATCTATACAGATATCTCGTTTGAACTCCGATTCGCTAAGTGAACCCCAATGCGTAAAGCTCCAAATCCCCTGCGTCAAGTCTTCGTGTCGTTCGCTACGGCCGTAATTGCGATTGCATATCTTACAGGCTGTCATTGCTACCCGACGCTTTCTCCTGCACCTGCGATCGAGGAGTCGGTGGCACTCTTTCCATTCAATGCCAACCTTGCTGATATTTCGGGGCATATAAATAGCGGGACTGCGGCGGGTTCGCCTGTCGGCATAAGCTATGTATTGGATAGAGCAAGTCGTCCAAATAGTGCACTGCAATTGGATGGCACCTCATGGGTAACTGTTCCGGATAAGAGCGATCTTAATTTTGATAGCACGAAAAGTTTTACCATCGTTGCGTGGGTCTATTTCACAGGCGCTGGTCCCCACTCGGGAGGTTTGGTTTGCAAAGGACCGGCAACAGGCAGTGCACCCGGGTATCAGTTTCGACTGAACAATAACCGACTCGAAGCATTGATCACAAGCGATGATAACTTCGACTTCGTAATGGATACTACCGACTCACTGAAGCCCGATGTGTGGAATTTTGTGTCGATGGTAGTCGATCAACCGCAAGGCATTGTCTTTCTCGGAATCAATAATAGTAGAATCGTTAGCAAGACTGGTTTGCACCTGAACGCAGCTCGGGGCAACACGGCTGATCTCTTGATCGGAAAAGACCGATCCGCAACCGGATTTTTTATCGGTGCCTTAGATGATGTTGGAATCTACAGCCGCGCCTTGAGCTCCGGCGAGTTGCTCACCGTGCAATCGGAAAGTCACTGAGCCAACTCTCCTCCTCCCGTTCAGACCTCGACGAAGGCGAGTTTTCCCGCGACTTTGCCGTCTCGTATTTTAGTACATCGACCCCGGATGCTAAGACACAGCATCCCAGTCCGCGTGCACTCCCTGCTGCTCTAATCAGCGATTTTGTTTCACAATATTGCCAAATCTCGGGTGTATATTAGAGCTATGAAATACATACTCATTCTAGGTCTTTTGACACTGTTCACCTCCACCGTCTTTGCGCAGGCGGCAGATCCGGATGTTATTGATTTAACTTCCAGACTCCGGATCATTGATACCTCCAATAATGTGCGTGCTTTGAACCTGAACACAAATGTTGGGTTGCAAAACAGCGATTCCTTCGAGGATATGGAACTTGGCTATTATCCCTATAGTGGCGTTGATTATTCATCGCTGCGATTTGGAGGACCCTTACTGTTGGTTCCGACAGAGACTCACATCGAACACTATGTTGCTCAGTATGGAGAATTAGATGGTGATACAATCAAAGACATTATCACTCCGATTGGCAGTGTCCA
>JBDTCS010000031.1:0-11723 GCA_039923455.1 Kapaibacterium sp. (SeqCode)
GCAGCCAAACAATCCAAAACGCGGGAGTCAAGAATTGAAAAATACATCAAGCACATTCTCGCCGGTAAGGGCTTAGATGATTAGCGTAGCTCTGTGCTGAACGAGATCGGTGTCCGCGAACCAGACACCGATTCGAGCGTAAACAGATTTACTCTACGACAAACTTCCCTGTCGTCAAACCTGCGGATGTTTGCACAGAATAGAAATACGTGCCGGCATGATACGCGCTCAGATCAACGCGTGTGCGATGAATTCCGGCGACGGTCGGTGCTTCGAAAATATTTTGAAGTGTGCGTCCCGTTTCATCACTGATGCGCAGGCTTGTTGCAGCAGGCTTGTCGACCGAGTATGCGATCGTAAGCTGATCGTGCGCGGGATTCGGATAGGACATGACAGATACTTTCGGAGCAACATCGGGGTTCGCCACGGAAGCATTCGGTGCGTAGATGGCATTCAGAATATCAAGCGCGTAGTCGTTGATCGTCGGATCACCAGCATGCGTTTCAAAGTTCTGAT
Source organism: Kapaibacterium sp. (SeqCode) (assembly GCA_039923455.1). Lineage (GTDB taxonomy): Bacteria > Bacteroidota > Ignavibacteria > Palsa-1295 > Palsa-1295 > JBDTCS01. The sequence goes on from JBDTCS010000031.1 coordinate 517, forward strand.
AGACGCAGAAGCTCACGGAATCTTGCAGGTTCGTAAAGTTGTAGGATAAGTACCCAAGCAGATGTCCTGTATGACCAAAGAATGACCGAGTGTAATACGGAATGCGGAAAGTGCCGAGGCCACCGTATTCCTGGTCGGGCCACAACTTCACGGTTACCATCTCCGCAAGCGATGCCTTGCTCACAACTTGTCCGGTGTATAGAGCATGTCCCCACCGAGCGAGTTCGCCAACCGTTGTCGCAATATTTCCGGCAGCGAAAGCGCACGTGAGCTGTCCCGTCTTATTCACATCATAAAAATCCGTGGAAGGCATGGTGGTATCACCACCAACCCAGTTGTGGACGAATGGAATCGTGATCGAATCTTCACCTCCAAAAAACGTATGGCTTAGTTGGAGTGGTCCGAAGAATCTGGCGTGCATTTGCTTTCCAACTTTATCTCCACCGGCTTTTTCAGCAATCATACCAAGGAGTAAAAATCCCGTGTTGCAGTAACGGTAGCTTGTCCCGGGTTTGAAATTTGCTTTCCCCATAAACTGCTTCAAGATTTCGTCCGGCGCCCAATGTTTTTCCGGATTGAGTTGATAGGCATCGTAGATCATGGTCTGCTTCGGGTCGTCATTGAGATAATCGTACAGCCCGGACGAATGCGAAAGCAACTGACGAATAGTAATATTCGAATCTACGAACGCATACGCAGGTATCCATTTCTTGAGCGAATCATTCAGCGAGAGCTTGCCTTCGTCGCGGAGTTGCATGATGAGCGCTGTCGTAAAGGTCTTGGTGTTGCTCGCAATCTCGAAGAGCATATTGGTATCGATCGGTGTGGTCGCGTCCGAGAGACCAACTCCCCCACTCCATTGTGTACGACCCGGAATAATCACGCTCGCACTGATTCCATGCTTGCCGAAGTTGTTTGTCTTGTTGTAGCTCGTTTGCATCGCCTTTAATATTCGAGTGCCGAGTGTCGTGTCGCTTCCGAGCACGTGAAGTCCGGAGAGGAAGCCTTTCGGAAATTGCACGCTCGGCTCTTCGACGTTTGGTCGGATGTTGCGATTGATAAATATGTCGGTACCCTGAGCGAAAGCACCGGAGGCTATATTCAAAACAACAAAAAATGTAGCAATAGCAAGAAGCTTTTTCATGAACGGTTTAGACATGAACGGTTTAGATAAGATAACAACGTCAGTACACCGAATCGAAGACATTTGAGATGAAGCAGTTACGCAACCCGGGCAAGATTGTTACACTCGTTTTTGCCCCACTCAAACCAGAGGGCTTTATTACAAGGGGAAAAACCAAAAGTGCGCTTTTTAGTTCGGAGACGCAAATAGGCAACGAAATAGCCGAAAATCAGACCATCATTTCAGCAGGGGCAGTACGCTTTAGTAATTGCAAGGCTCGCTCCAGATTCTTGCAGACTTCCGAACACGCTCCTTCCATGCGCACTCCGCAGACTTCGCACGAGAAATGCTGGACGTGACAATCATCGTAGGCGCAATTGATGTAGTGATCGCACGGCACCCCACAATGTACACACCTTGAAACCACCGCTTCTTCGACTTGATTAATCGGCACCCCGATGCGTTCATCGAATACATAGCACTTGCCATCGAAGAGTTTGCCTTGAACCTCGGGATCTTTACCGTAGGTCAGAATCCCTCCTTCGAGTTGCCCGACATCTTGAAATCCTTCAGCAAGTAAATAGGCGGTGAATTTCTCACATCGAATTCCACCGGTGCAATACGTGATGATCTTTTTCTCTTTGTGCTCTGAGAGTGTGTCGCGAATCCAATTCGGAAAATCACGAAAGGTGCGAACACTCGGACGAATGGCGCCGCGAAAATGTCCGAGGTCATATTCATAATCACTGCGAGCATCGACAATCAGTACGTCATCTCGCTTGGCAAGTTCGTAGAATTCTATGGGCTTTAGTTTTTGTCCGGTGCGCTCGTTGGGGTCCAGTTCGCGATCAACTCGAAACGTGACGAGCTCAGCTTTCGCGCGCACGAAAAGTTTTCGAAATACATGCCCTTCCACCGAATCACTCTTGAAACTCATGTCACAAAAAAGTGGATGGCCTTGCATCGCGAGCATGTACGCTTCAGCAGCTTCGCGAGGAGCCGAAAGGGTGCCGTTGACGCCTTCTTGCGAAATGATTATTCTACCCCGAGCGCCAAGCGACTTACAAAAAGCCAAATGCTCCTTTGCGAGCGCAACCGGATCCGATATCTTGACATACTTATAATAGACCAGCACGAGATAGTCCGTGGTCTCGTCAGCAGTTTTTTCCTGGATATCTTTCTCCGACATCATCGATTCAGATTCGTTTGCGCTAAAGTTCTCACTGAAATCAAGCAACAAATTTGCTGAGAGTATCGCTTCCGCGGACATCGGTCAACGACCAAAATTCCCCTCTCAAATCCTCACGTCTCTTTTGCGCTCATAACTGTGTCTATATTCGTAGGTTGCAATTTCGCCCAAATTGTGCCAATTTTGGATTGATCACGTTGTATCTTTCATTCTAACACTACCGTCCAATGACCAGGAGTGAATTTATCGGATCGAACAGACTTCGAAGCTTTTCTGGAACACCTACTGACAGATCTGCGATAGAAGCATCACAACTTCCGCTTAACCAAGGCACGCCGAACCCCGGCGTTCCAAATGGTGGCATGGGCTCGGCTGAGCGCAAGCATCGCGATCGTGCGCTTGCAAGTACAACAGGACTCGAGCTCTATACAGGTGCTTGGGGCGTTGATCAGGCGGCACATCTTTTGCGTCGCACAATGTTCGGCGCGAGAGTCGAGGATATCACTACGGTTCTCAAAGGCACGATGAGTCAGGCTGTTGACATGCTGCTCACTCCTGCTGCCACACCCGACCCACCGCTGATATATTTCAACAACGGCCACTCTGCTCAGGGCACAACGTGGGTAAGCCTGCCGTATGATGCGACCGTCGATGATCAATACCTCGCATCGCTGACAGGTTGGTGGATCAATCTGATGCAGACACAAAATATTTCGATCGCAGAAAAGATGACGCTTTTCTGGCACAATCATTTTGCGACTGGCTCGGCAACTGTGAAGAGCTCGCAGTATATGTATCAGCAAAATGCATTGCTGCGTCAGAATGCACTCGGCAATTTTAAGGCTCTTGCAAAGCAGATTACCTTCAACCCGGCAACGCTTCGATATTTGAGCGGCAATCAAAACACAAAAGTTAGTCCGAACGAGAATTACGGTCGTGAGTTGCAAGAGCTCTTCACAATCGGTAAAGGTCCCGAGATCTCGACCGGAAATTATACGACGTATACCGAAGCCGATGTGAAAGCTGCTGCACACGTCTTGACGGGATGGTCGGACGATGCGGTGAATTTGAAAGCTGTCTTCAATCCCGCAAATCATGATTCGGGAAACAAGCAGTTCTCGTCCGCTTATGGTAACACCGTTATCAAAGGCGGTGCTGATCAAGCCGGTGCAACGCGTGAGATCGATGACTTGCTCACGATGATATTCAATCAGCGTGCGACTGCTCTGTATATTTCAAGAAAGATCTATCGTTGGTTCATCGATTATGTAATCGATGCAAACATCGAGAAGAATGTTATCGGACCGATGGCCGATCTCATGATGCAGAACAACTACGATGTGAAGCCGGTACTAGCTGCGCTTTTCAAGAGTGCACATTTCTATGATGTGGATCACGTCGGAAGCATGATCAAGAATCCGATCGACTTCACAATCGGTACACTTCGTCTTTTCGATGTCGCGTATGCAAACATGATCGATCTGCTCCGGCATTACTACGCATGGATTGGTGTGCAACGCACAACAGCATCTATGGCGATGACGCTCTGCTTGCCTCCGAACGTTGCGGGATGGGCCGCGTATTATCAAGATCCGGTGTATTATGAGTTGTGGGTCAACTCCGACACGCTGCAAAAGCGCATCAAGTTCGTGGATGATCTCGCGATCGATGGCTATACGCTGCCGGAGAATCAGGTGAAGACCTACATCGATGTGCTTGCATTTGCAAAGCTGACAAGCGATCCATCGAAAGCCGATACGCTGATTGCAGAATGGTGCAAGTTCCTCTTCCCTATCGTGATTGATCCCGATCAAGTTACGACGCTGCACGATTCGTTGCTCAACGGATTGCCAAACTATGAATGGGGCGTGGAGTGGAACGACTACATCAACAATCCGACCGACGCAACCAAACAAAAAACCGTCGAAGATAAATTACGCACGCTACTCAAGTACATGCTTGAGATGGCAGAATATCAACTCATGTAAGGCACCGTTAAACGAACAACTAACACAAAAAGAGACCACGATTATGAAACGTAGAGACTTTTTGAAGGGAGCAGTTCCGGCAACCGTGTTGCCTTTCATGCTCGGAGGATATTCTGTAAAAGCATTCGCGAACAATCCGTATCTCGATAGGCTGATTCAAGCCGGCAATGACACGGATCATGTGTTCGTGCTGATTCAACTTTCGGGTGGTAATGACGGACTCAATACCGTAATTCCTCTCGATCAATATTCGGCAATCATGGCCGCGAGATCGAACATCGCAATCACGGAGAGTTCGGTATTGAAACTTACAACGGCGACGGGTCTCAATCCTGCGATGACAGGATTGCAGAACCTGTTCAATCAACAGAAGCTGCGCGTTGTGCAGTCGGTCGGATACCCCACTCCGAATTTCTCGCATTTTCGCTCGACCGATATTTGGTTGACGGGTGCAGACTATTATCAGACGCTACCGACAGGTTGGATGGGAAGATTTTTAGATCATGAGTATCCGGGCTACCCGGTTGGATATCCGAGCACGCAGATGCCCGATCCACTCGCGATACAGATCGGTTCGGCTGTTTCGACCGGATTAGAAGGCCCGACTGCCAACATGGGACTTGCCTTCAGCAACCCGGGCGCGTTCTATAATATTATCAACGATAAGATACCATCAGCTCCGGCAACGCGTGCGGGCTTTGAGTTGTCGTACGTGCGCTCGATCGGAAAACAACTCGAGACGTTCGCCGTTCCGGTGAAGAACGCTGCTGCAAAAGGTACATCAAAATCTACGATGTGGCCTACTGCAAAAGTGAATGGGCTTGCAGATCAGCTGAAGATCGTGGCTCAGCTTATTGCCGGCGGACTAAAGACACGTATCTATGTCGTCAATCTTGGCGGCTTCGATACGCATACAGGTCAGCGTGCGGCACAAGATCCATTGCTCACACAGCTTTCGGTTGCCATCAGTGCGTTTCAAGACGAGTTGAAGCAATACACGCTTGAAGATCGCGTCGTTGGTATGACGTTCTCCGAGTTTGGAAGACGCATTAAGTCGAACTCCAGCGGTGGCACAGATCACGGTGCTGCAGCACCGCTCTTCGTGTTTGGCTCGCAGGTCATTCCGGGAATTCTCGGTACTAATCCTGTCCTGCCGACGAACGCAACGGTCGATGATAACCTGAACATGCAATTTGATTTCCGCTCGATCTATGCTTCGATCATGACACAATGGTTTGGCACAGATTCGACGACAAATCAGAACTTGCTCTATGCCGATTTTCCGCAAGTGCCGATCATTCGTGGCTCAGCCGGAGTCACGAAAGCTGCTGCACAAGCTGCGTCGCTTGAGTTATATCAGAATTTCCCGAATCCATTCAATCCAACAACGCAGATCAAATTCCACGTTACGGGTGGACATACAACGCTACGCGTGTTTGATGTGGATGGACGCACACTCAGCACGATCGTCGATCGGGAGTTGCAATCGGGTGAGTATCAAGTTGCATTTGACGCTACCGGTCTTGCGAGTGGGACGTATCTCTATCGCCTACAGACTCTGAATGGAAGTGCGACAAAGTCGATGGTTGTAACGAAATAGGTTGTACGTAAAAAGTAGTGATGTGATGCTACCTCTGATTAGCGCAACAGTTAACAGGGGTAGCATTGCTACTTATGCCATGAATTTCTGCCCAGACAACTTCTGCCAAGAGCACTTCTTCCAGGACTACTTCTTCATCCCCTCAAACCTGATCTGCGAATAGACTGAATCAACATTGCGAACATATACCTCGACATCAGTCGGCGGTTTCTTCCGATCGCTCGTCTCGATATGAATGGAGAGGTTCGTATCTTTGGTGATCGTTCTGAGATAGGTCTCGGCGAAAACATATTTCGTCGTTCGAATCGTGTCGCGCTTCATTGGTACACCACCCATGTTCTCCAGATTAACATAAAGCGTCAGGCCGGGAGGCGGTACAAACGTGAACATCTGCCGATTCGATTTCGAACGCGCCGTGTGCCCTTGATCATCCCAGTAGGATGACCGCTCGGCATACAGCTTCTCATTGCCGCCGGAGACCGGAATGGTTTTGGCTTGCTCCAGCAAACACACGTCACGACCGCCACATCCTGCCATCAGCAGCAAAGTACCGCATAGCAACGCCAGGCCGAAGCCCGAACCCTCAAACTTGTTCTTTTGTAGTTTCACGATTCAAAAATACGCAAGCAATTGCCGAAGGCTTTGTGTTGTGCCTTTTCAATAAATCTCCAACTCTTTTCTTATTTCCCGGATTGAATCGAATATTTCTTTCGATTTTTGCATTGTGAAGCTGACAAAAACACCAGCGGCAAGTATAATTAGTTAATGTTCAAACGCGTCGGAATCGGTTTTGCGTATGTGCTCGGGCTGCTCATCGTTGGGCTGATCGTGCTCGGGATTGTCTTCATACGGAGGACGGTGCCGGAGAATAGCGGCAGCCTGACTGTACACGGAATCAAAAATCCGGTGCAGATTGAGCGTGATAGTTTCGGCGTGCCAAATATCTATGGCGAGACCGACGAAGATACGTTCTTCGGTTTTGGTTACGCACAGGCCGAGGATAGGATGTTCCAAATGGACATGGTGCTTCGCATCGGTCAGGGTCGGCTCTCGGAAATTCTCGGGCATCGAGGCGTGCAGATCGATACGTGGTCGCGAACGATCGGCTTCGGAAGGATCGGGAAGGAAATGCTCAAAGTTACCTCGCCCAAAACTCGAGCACTGCTTACCGCTTACACTTCGGGTGTGAACGCATACATCGATGCCCACTCCGGCAATCCCGGTTTTGAGTTTGATGCACTGAAATCGCAACCGTTGCATTGGCGGCCGGAAGATTGTCTCGTCGTTGGAAGATTAATGTCGTGGGAACAAAATTTTTCGTATTGGACCGACGCTGCTTTTTCCGATATAGCGCTCAGCGTTGACTCCGCACATCTCGCTTCGCTTTTTCCTGATTATCCGGAAGATGGACCTACCGCCGTCGAAGGAAAGAATTTTGCAAGCGTCAGACTCGATATCCCGAGTGTCATTCAAGCGAGTGCTCCGATGAAAGTGGGAATTGCAAAACCAAGAAAATCTACTACCCCTGCCCCTCCCACCCCAACTCCGGCGAAGCCGAAACCAATTACTCCAAAGTTACACGAACCTCTACAGGTACCACATGCACCGATTCGCACCGGAGAAAATTTCGCGCCGAGCGAGCGGAAGGAGCTTGCACAATTTTATTCAGAACTGCACGGACTAAATCTTTTGCTGACGCAAGTGCTCGGCTATCATAATATGGGAGGCGGTTCTAACACCTTTGTCGTCGGACCGAGTCACTCCAAAAGCGGTGGTGCAATGCTCGAGAATGACGCACACCTCGCACTCGCGGCACCTGCAAGATGGCATCTGGTGCATCTTGTGAGCAAAGAAGGTCTGAACGTGGCAGGGTTTTCTGTGCCTGGGCTTCCGGTGATTATCTCCGGTCGTAATGAACACATCGCTTGGGGAATCACGAGTGGAATGGCCGATGAGAGTGATTTCTTCGTTGAGACTTCAACCGCAGATGGAAAGCAATACGTCACTGCGCGAGGTAACCAAGCCTATCAAATAATTCATGACTCGCTGAAGGTACGAGACTCTGTGACTGTTAACTCCGATCCGGAACATCCGACGTTCACTTATCTGAAATTTGATACGCGATTGACGATGCATGGCCCGGTGCTTTCGGATCATCCGTTTCGCATGGCTCCGCTCATCTATCATAATCCTCGCGCGGGTGGTGTTCCGAAAGATACGACCATTTTTGGCATCAAGCATCCTGTCACGTTGCAGTGGAACGGTGCGTATGCGCTTGAAGATGAAGTCGGATGTTTTCTCAATCTGCATAAGACGCACTCCATCACCGAAGCACGTCAGGCGATGTCGAAATTCGCAACGCCGATTCTCAACATGTGCTTTGCAGAAGCGGGCTCGGGCTCGATCGCGTATGAGTATGTGGGTCGACTGCCAAAGCGCAACGGCAACGAGCATACGATACTACTCGCACGCGACGGCACAAACGCGAACGAGGAGTGGCAGGGATTTATCAACGCTTCCGAATTACCTGAGTCGGTCAATCCCGCACGTGGGTATTTTGTCAGCGCCAACAATCCACCAGTACATGGCCGCAGTGTCCCCTACTCCAATGGCTGGGAGCCCGCTGCACGCTCCGAGCGAATCGCGGAGTTGATCGAAAGTGGCGGAAGATTAGATACGGCCGCGATCAAGCGCATCTCGCTCGACGTCACGAGTCCGTATGATCGTGATAACGTCGTGCCTGCGTTGCTATCCGTCTATCCCGATCCCGAACCGTACTCGATAAAGCCGGATAGTAGCTCGCTATACAGATTTGACTCTATGCGACATGCGTGGAAGTGGGATTCGCTTAGGCGGAATACGAAGCTGAGCGATAGCGCACTCGTCGCGATCATATATGCAGATTCCCTTTCCACACGATTCGCACTCTCAGGAATTCATCGCGAAGCTTCGCAGAATAATCCGCTCACCGAGACTGCGCTCGAATATCTTCGCAACTGGGATGGTGGTATGCGTGCGAAAGAAACAGCTCCAGCGATTTATGCTGTGTTCCTTCAGCGTCTTTTGGAGAATACATTCATCGATGAACTTGGTCGTGAACGATATGGTGAGTTCACATTTATTTCGAATGTGCCATTGCGAACACTCGGTCGTTTGGTCAATCAGCCGGATAATATTTGGTGGGATGACACCCGTACGCCAACCATCCATGAAACGCGCGACGATATTTTCAAGCGTTCGCTTGCCGAGGCGCTAACATATTTGAAAGAGACGCTCGGTCCTGACCCTAGGACTTGGCAGTGGGGTAGATTGCATCCGCTTACGTATCATCATCAGTTTGAAGCCGCAGGTAGTGCTGTTGCGCAAATGGTGAATCTCGAGACAGGGCCTGCGAATGGTGGGTTAACGAGCGTCTACCAAGCCGCCTACAATCTTTGGGCGCCCTACGAAATGCATGTCGGTCCTTCGATGCGATTGATCGCCGATATGAAGACAACAACGCTCTCTGCGGCACTCCCGACAGGCAATTCGGAGCGGATATTTAGCCCCCACTATAAGGATATGATCGATCTGTTTGCCGCGGGCAACTTTGATGAGATCGCGCTTTTGGAGCGCAACCCTCGCTGGCCTCGCTTTGAACTACTTCCAGGCAAGTAACTGTTCGTAAATCGTATTCCAAAACCCAAAAACTAAGTATACTTATGCAACGTGTATCCGGATTCATGAAACTGAGTGGCGTGCTGCTTCTTGCCTGCTCGCTCTGGTCTTGTCAGGCCAAAACTGATGGCGCTGCTAAGGCAAAGGCCGATTCAACTGCTACTGTCAAGCCACAATCTGCCGTGTTCAATGTTCCCTCGGCCGATTGCCCATCATGCTCGCGCAGAATCAAGACTGCTGCAACGTCTGTCGATGGCGTGCAAGATGTTTATGTTGATCTTTCGACGCATAAAGCGACAGTGAAATTTATCGCAGCACGTGCGAATGTTCGCGATATTCAAGCAGCGATCACAAACGCCGGCTATGCACCGGATGCAAAATCGGATGCAGCAGTTGCGTGCGCAAATGATGCGACGGACAAGTGTGATGAGAAGCTCACAAAAGCACAGTGTGATGCCATGCATCATGCTGGAATGAAAAACTCGAAGGCAAGCAAATAAATTACTATCGCATACTTTGTTCGGGCAAAAGTTCTTTTGTCAACACAATTGAGAAAGCGAGGAGACGCTTATTGTGCGTATAGATATTATTTCTGCCGTCCCAAAGCTCCTGGAGAGCCCACTCGGCGAATCGATAGTAAAGCGTGCGCGTGAGAAGAAGATCGTGGAAATACATATCCACGATCTTCGTGTCTATGGCCTCGGCAAATATCATCAGATCGACGATCAGCCATTTGGCGGCGGCTCCGGAATGGTCCTCAAACCCGAGCCGATATTTGCAATCATCAATCAACTCAAATCCGAGCGCACGTATGATGAGGTGATTTTCCTATCACCGGATGGCGAGGTCTTCAAGCAGAATATCGCGAATGAACTATCGCTGGCAAAGAATCTCATCTTTCTCTGCGGGCATTACAAAGGTGTCGACGAACGCGTTCGAGAAGCGCTTATAACCAAAGAGATTTCGATCGGTGATTACGTCCTGACGGGTGGAGAACTTCCGGCCGCGATCGTTATCGATACGATCGTGCGATTGCTTCCGGGAGCCATACATGACTCTGAGAGCGCGATGCTCGATTCATTTCAAACAGGAATTTTGGATGGACCGGTCTATACAAGACCGGCGGAATTCGAGGGTATGAAAGTGCCGGAGATTTTACTCTCCGGCGATCATAAAAAAGTGGATGCCTGGAAACATGAACAGGCAAGAAAACGAACCGAAGAGCGAAGACCCGATTTGCTTGATTGAATCCGCTTGATTGAATCCGCTTGATTGAATCTCCCTGATTCGCGAATTTAATCGCGCAACATCTCCGCTTCGTCCGGGCTATCTCGAAACTCGACCTTCACCGAGCCATTCGTGCTATGCTTGCCTTTGTTAAGCAGCTTCGTCAAAAGATTCATACCTTTGATTGCAAGCCCTATCGTCGAGGCAGAAGAACTCTTCACCAAGCTGATCGGTCCTTGCACGAGATCAACGACATCATTCTTCAGACGCTCGGCATCATCAATCGTGCCACGAACAACATCGAGTGCGCCATCGATCACGCTATGAATGTTAACCATTTGCGATTGCACGCCATCGGCGATTGCGTTCGCTTTCAGCGTAAGATCGCGAAGGTCAGACAATACCGGAAGGGTCTGCGTTTTT
>JBDTCS010000032.1:0-3157 GCA_039923455.1 Kapaibacterium sp. (SeqCode)
GTAGAAATAACGGATCGTGGACCTTATGTTGGCAACCGCATAATCGACTTATCGTATGCTGCCGCCAACCGCCTTGGATTTGCCTCAACAGGTACAGCCAAGGTGTCGATCGAGGTGCTACCAGACGGAGAAGAATACACGCTTAACTACAGCGACCCCGTCGAATTGCTTCGAGCTGGAGGAGAGTAAACACTAACTCCTGCGATATCGACAATCCGTTTAACGCCCCTGATGCAGGGGCGTTTTTTTTTGCGTGCACGTTTAAATCGCGTGCGATAAAATCCTGGTCGACCAAATGTAGCCCTTCTTACCAGGCGAGCAGTGAGGTAGTAATTTTTCTTGTCAGACTTGAAGCTTTCAGCGCTCCGTTCTGGTTAGTAGTGAGTCAGGCAAAGCCAAAATTTTTGAACACGCAATCCAGAGGGAGTGCTTTTTATCGACTCAAGTTATTTATGCAATTACCGACCGATCCGCCGATCATAACGACTTCGCATCCATCGGTACATGCCGTTGAGGATGCGGTGCACGCGCGGACAGCTGCGATGCGATTCGATGGAATTGCTATTGCGCTTGCAGCGGTCGGACTCGTTGCGCTTAGTCATTTCGTCTCGTCCATACTCTCCCCTTTCGTAGTGCTCGCTGCGATCTTCCTGTTGCTTGCTCCGTTTCGGCATTATACAGCAGTCCGCTCCATCATGTGGACTTCGGGTTTTCTTTTTGCGTTGTGGTTCTTGATCGAGACCTCCGGAATTCTTGTCCCATTTATTATCGGCGGTGTTATCGCCTATCTGTTCAACCCGCTCGTCACACGACTCGAACTCCGGTATAAGATCAGCCGAACTTGGAGTGCACTCATTACGGTGCTTTCGATTGTCGGCGTTTGTACGCTGCTTGGAATATTGCTAATTCCGACTCTGATCGAACAAACGGGTGCGTTTATCGCAAAGCTTTCCGCGTATGTCACGCTGCATGCGAACACGTTGGATGAGAAACATCTTAAGAATCTTCTGATACGGCTGGGTGCTCCGCGCAGCACGGTGGACCAACTTGTGACCGCACAGATCACCCCTCAGATCAAGGAAATGATCGCGAAGATCCCGGGTATTATTTTCGGTTTTCTGTCGCAGATCCCGAGCTATATTGAGCGACTGCTCGATCTTATCATTGTCCCCTTCGCAGCATTTTATTTTCTGAAGGATTGGCCTAAGATCGGCGCACTCTTTTTTCAATTACTGCCGGCACACCATCGCACACGCCCCAGAGAAGTTGTTCAGAATATCGACCGCGTGCTCTATGGTTATGTTCGCGGCCAGATTACGATGGCAGCGATCATCGGTTTACTCGGGGGAATTTCGTTTTGGATACTCGGCGTACCCTATTACGGTTTGCTCGGAGTAATCATCGGATTGATGGATCTTGTACCGATCATCGGTACCTTATTCGCGGCGCTCATCGTCGAGGTCGTGATTATTCTCACGATGGAGCTAAGCCCTGGTGTGATCCTGAGTGGATTGCTCGTCATCGGTGGGTTGCATACGCTGGAAGCGTACATACTTGGTCCGCGCATTGTTGGTCGAGGAATCGGAATCCCACCGATTCTGATGATCCTTTCGCTACTTATCTTCGGATATTTTCTGGGATTCGTCGGACTCTTGATAGCTGTGCCGTCGACGGGTGTGATCATGCTCTTTATCAATGAATACCGCAAACTGCAGCAAGAATCCGAAGAGACGGACGGCTAAACGTAACCCAGAAAACCATTGACCGGTATACTCTATATCGTATCTACGCATATCGGAAATCCGAAGGATCTTTCTGCGCGTGCTGCCGAAATCCTTTCCTCCGCCGACATGGTGATCTGCGAAGATCTCAAAGAAGCGAGACGATTGCTGCATCATCTCGGAATCACGAAGGAGTTGCTTCCCCTGAACGAGCATACTACTCGTGCAGCAACCGACGAATCGCTTGATCTATTGCGCGAAGGAAAAACGCTTGCGCTGATCTCCGATACCGGCACACCTCTCATCGCCGATCCGGGCAATCTACTCGTGAAGAAAGCGATCAACGAAGGTATCGAGATTCGTCCGGTGCCTGGGCCTTCGAGTGTGCTTGCAGCACTTGTGATCTCCGGTTTTCCATTGGAGAGTTTTACGTTCGCCGGTTTTTTACCACGCGATAAATCCGAGCGCAGAAAACAGGCCGCACGCTATCGCTCTACACGCGAAACGCTTATCTTTCTCGAAGCGCCATATCGTCTTCCCCATCTGCTTTCGGATTTGGAGGAGGGCATCGGTGGCAATCGCGAGGCCGCGCTATGCATGGATCTTACGTTGCCAAAGGAACGTGTACGTCGCGATACGCTTTTAGGTTTGAGAGAATATTTTGAGGCGCATCCCTTCAAAGGCGAGTTCGTGCTGATCATCCGGGGTGCAGGAAAAGAGATCTCGCGGTTTGATCGTAAAAAGTAGTTAGCCCTCACACCGCGCGATTTTCGAACACCACCGCTCATTCAACGATTGGAAGCTCGAGCCGATAGCGTTTGCGTGCGAGTAACCCACTACCGACCACGAGTCATTCGCATCCGGATGATTTGTCTTCGAACGGTAGCGTTTCTGTTTGCGCTGGTATTCCTTTGGAGTTCCGTTGAGGCTCAAAGTATTTCGGTACGATCAGTCATAGCTTCGCGAGCAGATTCGGTGATCGCGCTCAATCAGCGATTTATCGATCCCGCGACGCTTCAGATCACATTCGATTCCACGCTAACATTGCATGAGAGCGATTACACATTCGATACACTACTATCGCTCGTACGCCTCGCACCTTCCACAATGCAGCTGTTATTTCCTGTCGGTGCCACAAGTGGAATGCAACACATTGTGAGTGTTCGTTTTTTTGCGTTGCCGATTCATTTTCCGCAGAGCTTTACTCGACATCAACTACTTCCATCGGATCTGCCGGATAGCCTTGCGGGCTTACTCGACGATAGTTCGCGACATGAGCAACGACTACGCCGACTTCGACCGACTGCCGAAACTGAAACGCACGATCCCTTTTTGAACAGCTTTCAAAAATCAGGCTCGATCTCACGCGGGTTTCAACTTGGCACAAGTCGCGATCTCTCGCTCACGAGTGGATTCAATTTGCAGTTCTCCGGAAA
>JBDTCS010000033.1:0-2862 GCA_039923455.1 Kapaibacterium sp. (SeqCode)
GTGCGATGGAACGGGTGCGCATCCGGGCGGTCCATGGTTCCCAGGTGATACTGTTCGCTTCCGAATCGCTGTTGCGAATTTGGGTAGTGCTGCTGCATTGCCGGTAACGATCACTGATCTGCTGCCCGCGGGATTTAGCTATCAAGGTCACGAGACGTATTACTATGGTACGATCACTCCTGCCGGATGGTGGTTGAGTCCGTATTCTCCAGCGTGCCTTGCATGGCCGCCGACGAATCCGGTGCCTACGCAAGTTGGTGGTTCTATCACGTCACCCGCGATCGGAACAGCGAATCCATCGAATTGCGTATGGACTTTCCCGACACTTCCTTCGCGCTGCGATGGAACACCGGAATATTTCATCATCGAGTTCGATGTGAAGATTACAAACACGCCGGTGCCAACTTTGCCGGGCACATACGCAAACAACTTCACGATCGCTGCTACGAACGCAACCTCTGCAACTTCGAACAACGCGTATGTTGTCGTGAGCAGCAGACCGAGCGTTGCGGCACGTAAGGAAGTTCGCAGAACGCCGGGCGGCACATTCGGACCATCGGCAACAATAGCTCCGGGTGGAACGGGTGAGTATCGTTTGACAGTGAAGAACACAGGCAATGTTCCACTATCGAATGTTTGCTTGCTCGATATTCTTCCACACACCAGCGATATCGGAGTGCTTCCTCCGTATGCTGTTCGAGGTAGCGCGTTTAACATTATCGCTGCACCTGGTATCACGGTGACCCCAGCGGTCGGTTTTGCAACGAGTTACTTTAGCAATAGCTCGCCACCGAATCCGACTGGTACAGTGAACCCAAGCCGAATTCTAACGTGCGGAGGTTTCTGTATTTCGAGCGATCCTCCTGGTGCTATCACCACAGGAAGTTATGTCGCAGGCCTGCCAGTTGGTGGCACCTATTCGTTCAAGGTATCGGCCACTAGTGCGAGCATAACTCTCGCACCGGGTGCGACGCTACAGGTCATCGTTCCATTCACCGTTCCGGCGAATGCAAAGGTTGGCGATATTGCGTGCAACTCGTTTGCGTATCAATGTACGCCGACAGGTTCGACCACGTGTCTCGCTGCTGAACCGATCGATGTTTGCATCACGGTGCAAAAAGATAGTGGTATTGGCTCGGGACCATGTTGCCCTTGCGATACGCTGTCCGTTGCGCCGTCAAATATCTATGGCAACATTCAGACACAATGGAAGACGATCACGATCTATAATCTGCATTGCAGCCCGATCGACTCGATCAATCTCCGTTATTATGATTGCTCGACCGGAACACTGATTCCGCAGATCAATCTTGCGGCGCTCAACGGTGGCAACTTGCATGTTTATCGCAATCCATCAACGAACGTGACGCTCCCCTATTCGGCATTCAATGCGAGCAACAGGTATCAACACATGCCGTTGCCGATCAACACGACAATGCCTGTCTATGGCACACCGCCAACGCAGGATCGCGTGTCGTTCGATCTCGGATTGAATTACTTCCTCGTACCGGCTTCGTGGTGCTTGCATGTCATCATCTATCACGCGAACGGCGATAGTTGCGTTGACACATTGCCACGCTGGGCACCGGAGCCACCTGCCAATGGCACTGGTCTCGGGACAGCAACTACGAACGGCACCATCACCGGTGTCGCACTCACAGTCGATCCGAAGCGCTTCCAAACCGGAACGATAGGGTTCTTGAGTGCAACGGTTGTGGATACGAATGATATCATCGTTGGTGGAAGCGGTACTATTTGGGAGTCGCAAGTCGATAGTGCAAATCTGCCGAGACCTCGCGGATTCGTACAATCAAAACGCAATGCACTCTTTACGCTGCTGCCTGATTCGATGTCGGCGAAAGCACCATATAAGATATACGTCTTCGTGGCTCACGCAGGTGATCAGTCGAAGAAGCCGAGCATCAAGGTTGGTTTGTACGATACACAAGCGAATCTGATCTCAACCGACTCGGTTGTCGTATCAACGACAGTCAGCAAGGTCGATCCCATGCCAGGCGTTATGGTACCATCGAATGATCTCGCGATCAAGAGTGTAAGGCCGAATCCGGCTCGTAACACGATCGATGTACAGTATTACCTCGGTGCACAAGAAGAGGCGACATTGGAATTGGTCAACACGCTTGGCCAAACCGTAGGCGTCATTGCGCAAGGATCGCAATCACAAGGTGAGCACGTCGCACACTATATTGTGAGTGCACTGCCGGAAGGAAGTTACTACGTGAGACTTTCAACGCAGTTCGGTCAGACTACAACGACGGTCAAGATCGTGCGTTAAACATTCGCAGAGCATTCGCTCTCGGTTTTCATTGCACAGCCGCGCCGAACGTGAGTTCGACGCGGCTGTTCTTTGCGTGACAAGTAAGAAGCGCTTTGAAACTACGGGGCGATCAGAGGGTTTTCTCTTCTCTTGCACGCTGGGCTGCTTCTGCTTTACCTGCTATGAAGTAGTAGATCGATAGACCAAGACCGCCCGCAATAAGCATACATGCTGGTACAAGATTGTGGGACATGCCATAATAGTCTTCCAGTTGCGTCCCTACAAACATTCCGATCCCAACGAAAAGCGCGAGTAACCCCAACTTAAGGGCTCGGAGCGATGAGCCCACAGGGCGTGCCTGCCTGGGTGTTTCGGATGGAGCAATGCCCTTCTCGATCATCGCCATATTCGCTTTATGACGTGAATCAAAAAACTTCCATAGCACCGCACCGGTGACAACAATGGAAATGATCGGTATCATCATTCCCATAAACCCTAGAAACATTTCTGAATTTTCCATTGGTCGTAAACTGTGATGAATGCAAAACATTAGTCCCTTTGCACACTTTGACTCTGGTAATCCA
>JBDTCS010000034.1:0-2491 GCA_039923455.1 Kapaibacterium sp. (SeqCode)
CTGTGAGAGTGCCGCTACTTACGGGTGTGCTCCATTGATTTGTAGCTGGATCAAACACTTCAAGCCGATTGAGGAATGTGACGTCTTGTTCGCCAGCGATGACGTATATCTTATTGCCCATCGAAACACAAGCTGCGCCATCACTTGCCGTGAACTTACCGGTTGCTGATCCCGAGCTCCAAGCATTGGAAGTCGTGTTGAATACTTCCATTGTATCCAGTGATGAACCGGATGAATTGTAGCCACCCATTGCATAAATCTTATCGCCGACAGAGGCCGCAGCCATATCTGCACGCGGCGTAAATGTGCCGGTCGTTGTTGGTGCACTCCAGGAATCTGTCGCCGGATCGTAGATCTGAACCGTCGAAGTAAAGCGACTGCCGTCGAAACCACCGAGCGCGTAGATCTTGCCATTTACCGCAACGACCGAAACTCCCGTACGTGCAGTAAAACCACTCGAGGATTTCGCAACCCAAGCACCGATATCCGATTCGGTTGAATAGCTGTTACGATGGTTCGATTGCGCGAGTGCGAAACTCGCATCGAAAAGTGAGAACACCGAGCCAATACAGACTAAAAGTATTTTGGTCATGAGATGGTGTCTACGCGAGTGTATAATACTCCTCTTTTTCGAGTGTGTGCAAAAGCAGGGTGCCACTTCTAACTAATGCAACGAGAATTCTTGATGCCCGACGATCGGAAATATTCACCAGATCCGCAAACTGCTGCAAGGTAACTCGGCCACGCGCTTCGAGATGGCTAAACAACGCACGCTCGTTAAAGTCGATCGAGAGTTTGAGTGGTGGAGCATCTTCGCGCAGACCTTGCATCACTTTCATGACTTCGCGACTCGCTTGAATCGAATTCTCGCCAACACGAACAAAACCGGTCTTCATTTGAATCTTCGCCTTCCGACCTCCCGAATCGAAATCGACCAGCACATGCGGCTTGTTCTTACTTTCCGCTACGCGTATCAGCACGATGTATTTGCCACCTCCCGCGTGCACATGTTCGGACTCGATGCGAACCTGCGGGTCACACAAAAATTGTGCAGCGTGCTCGACCTCATTCAACTCCGATTTCTCACTTTGCACTCCGACGACCGTTCCGTCATCATCTACGCCGAAAAGAATATAACCACCGTGCGTATTCGCAAGCGCAATGATCTCTTTGGCAATTTTTTCCGGAGTAGAAAATTGTCGCTTGAACTCCAGATCAACCCCTTCCCCCGACTCGATCAGGTCGTAAAGTTCGTGACGTTTGATCGGATGAGAAATTGCGCGCACGAGACGTTTGCCTTTTTTTAAGATTGACTACCGAACCGAAATCACTGGATATGCAATCTCGGGCAATTCAAAATTACGAAAGTCTTCGTTGCAACAAGTCAAAACCAGTGGCAAAATATCAGTATTAGCGAAGCACAAAAAATGGCTTCGTATATTGCAATCATAGCGAATGGCAGAACAAAGGCCACTCGAACCGTCCATGTTCCCGTTTCGTAATTTCATCACTTTTTTCCAAGGATCGACCCCACACTTATGAAACATTTCCTTGCAATTTCCGGAATCGCGATCATGCTTGCGCTCACATTGAGTGCGTGCTCACACGTTGTATCGGTCACCAAAACGCAGTCAACTCTGAGTTATTCAAATAGAATACCGGCAAGAGTCGGACTCTATCTCTCGCCGGATATCGCAGGTTATGCACTCGACATAACGGAATCCGGCAGCGGATGCGAAGGTAATAGCTACCCATGCGCGATCGGTCCTGGGCTTAGCGACGCGCTTCAAACTGGTGCGGCCGTTTCGTGTCAGGATATCATTGTCTTCAATTCACCGCCAACACCAGAATCGATTAAGGCCCAGAACGTAAAGTTTGTGATTATTCCTCGCGTCAACAATGTCAACGGCGACCTATCATTCACCAAATCGTTTTTCACCTATGGGATCAAAGCAACCTTTCAGGGAAGCTTGACGATGAGTCTTATGGATGCGACTGGCAGCAATTTTTACAGCTTCACTTCAAACGGGACAGGATTCAGCACAACTTCGGGCAGTTGTGGCGATGGCGCAGATTGTATGACAAAAGCGATTAGCTCAGCATTACAACAAATAGCCGATAACGTCGCGCAAACATTGAACAGCGCCGTGCAGGTCAGAGACGCGGTAAAGTAAAAACCGAGACAATCTTGAACCTCTTGCGAAGCCCCCCAGTGCACAGCCCTCATAACGGCCCACTGCTTTTCGTGCCAAAGCGTTATTGCTGTGCCAGCATACACTTTTATTCCATTCCAGCGGAAGAGAAAAGATACTCGTGCCTTTTACTAAAATGGTGCACTCATCACGAAGCCTGCTATTCTAACTCCTAAAATGCTACAACGCCAGGACCGTCTTCACAGGAAACCCAGCGAACCAACCGCACCCCGGTAGCCGTTTCACCCAATGATGCAGAAGCGCATCACCAAACCCTAGTCCCGAGCTACCTAATGGGC
>JBDTCS010000035.1:0-2159 GCA_039923455.1 Kapaibacterium sp. (SeqCode)
GGTGCTTCGCCCATCGTTATCACACGCGAAATGACAAAGCTGAGTCATTAATAAAGATGGCTTCGTCTTAACATATTCTTCTGAAGCGGGGCGGAGTTGATCCGTCCCGTTGCATTTTAGAGAAGTCTTTTGTACATGGTAAGTAGGGCACTGCGGGTAGGGATCACAGGAAAAATGGGGAGCGGTAAATCGACGCTCTCGAATCTTTTGCGTGCGCGCACTATTCCGGTTTTCGAAAGTGATGCAGTAGCGAAGGAGATCATGCGATCGGACAGTGATGTCCGTGCAAAGATTGAAGCACTGCTTGGGGCCGGTGCCTATCCCGAGGGTGAACTGGATCGGGCGTTCGTTGCCGCGCAAATCTTTTCTGATTCAAAAAAGCGACTCGCGATGGAAGCGATCGTGCATCCAGTTGTGCTCACGCGAATGCAAGAGTTTTTCGACGCCGGAAGACCATCGACGCTGGTTGCTGTCGAGTCAGCACTTGTTTTTCAGACGGATCTGTGGAGGCAGTTTGATTATATTCTGCTCGTCGAGGTTCCGGATGAAGTTGTGATCGAGCGATTGGCTACATCCGGCAGGTTTACAAGAGCAGATGTTCTGCGGCGCTTGAAGGAACAATCGGCAAGCGGACATGGTATGAAGGAAGAAGCCGATTTCGTGCTGAGCAATATCGGGTCAATGGAAGAATTTGAGAAGTCAGCAGCTAAGGTTTTGGTGCTGCTCGAGATTTTTAGCCGGCGCGAATTTCCCGAGAAGCCTCTCCATCAACTCGAATTATCCGAAGACGAAGTCGAATAATTTTTCCACACTAATTCTGCGATTATCCACAAACGGGAGAAACGGCGTTCTTTTAGAAACCTACGTGAGCTACTTGATTTAGTCGCGCACATTTGAAACAATCATCTAAAACAGTCGTTTATCGCCATATTCGAGTAGGCAATCACCCGTTTCAGGGAATACAAAAGGGTTGAACGGGCAATTCTTTTTCTAAGAATTATTCGCGAAAAAACGTTGGCGAAGACAATAAAATAAGGCAAGTTTCGTCAGAGGCAACGATAGCATAATTTAGATTTAACATACGCTTGTCCAGCGACAGGAAAACTGTTATATTGCAGGTCAGATAAGGGTGTATATTTTTTCAGCGCCTTTAAGCTCATCTATGTTTAGTAACTGGGATTGGATCGATGATGGCAAATTCCATGGGCTATCCTGAGAACAGGAAATACCTAATGATCCTAATATCACAGTCGTTTCGTAAGCCCCTGTTCTGAGAAAACATTAGATTTTGATTCACCACTTTAGATTTTGTTTGATTCACTAAGATAATTGCATCCGAGGGTATTTTTTTCGTACCACGCATGATACATCTTTGACCGGAAATCGTCGTGGGACGGTACACGGAATCTCACCGGATGTTTGCACGTATTCACATCACTTAAGGAGATAACTTATATGTCACGTTCTATTACAAAGATCCTTGCCGCTTGCGCATTGTTGGTAGTACTTTCGACTGCAACCTACGCACAGGACAAAGATGATATCATCCGTCCAATCACAAAGGGTGGTTCGGCAGCGATGATGTTCACACTTTCGGGTATCGGAACATTCGGTATCAGTGGACCGGTAGTTGGTGGAGTAGGAATGAAGTATTTCCTCTCTGACGACATGGCGCTCCGCGTGCTTATCGGCTTGTCGAATAGCACCAACGGTGCAGATTCGATTGCACCCGGCAAGGTCGCTGCGACCGATATCGGCGTCGGCGCAGGAATCGAAATGCACTTCCGTCCGCTCTATTCGACCTCGCCATACGTTGGTGGTCAGATCACGTTTAACTCAAGCAGCAGGACCACAACGAATTGGGACAGTCCTGTTACGAAAAAGGATGTGGACGTGAAAGAATCCGGCACCACACTCGGCGTTGGTGTTTTCGCAGGTTTCGATTGGTTCTTCACACGCGGTATCGCACTCGGTGGTGAAATGAACCTCGTATTCTCGACATCTTCGAGTTCGACGACAAGTGGCAGCACGACGATTGACCATCCTTCGAGCACCTCGATCACTCTCGCAACAGGCGGTAGTGTTCACATGGTTGTCTATTTCTGATAACAAAAGCTTTGGTACGAAAACGTACCCGTAAAGCAGTTCAAAGCGGCCAC